>PWKX01000006.1 GCA_003559585.1 Mollicutes bacterium
CATAACATCGACCCGGCTTTTTCTGATGATGTGATTGAGTATGCCAAACAATTTGACACGCTTGAAGATGCGCAAGAACACAAACGCCGTGATTATACCGATCGGTTCATCTTTACCATTGATGGTGAAGATGCGAAAGATTTTGATGATGCGATTGAAGTGAAGAAAAACGCAGATGGATCATATTATCTAGGCGTGCATATTGCCGATGTCAGTCATTATGTGCAAGAAGGCAGCGTGTTAGATAAAGCAGCCTTAGAACGGGCCACGAGTATTTATTTAGTGGACCGTGTGATCCCGATGTTGCCAGAAAACTTATCGAACAACTTATGTTCGCTCATGCCCAATGTTAAACGCTACGCCGTCTCCTGTGAGATGACCATTGATGCGCATGGCCGTGTGACGCACCATGAGATTTTCCCATCGATCATCACCTCAAAAGCACGGATGACGTATACAAAAATTAATCAAATGCTTGAAGGCGATGAGGCCATAAAAAAAGCTTATCCCAATGTCTTTGATGTGGTTAAATCAATGCTTGATTTATCCAAAATCTTGCATAAAAAAAGAACCGAAGTGGGTTCGATTAACTTTGACACCGACGAACCACAAATCACATTAGATGAGACAGGTAAAGCCATTGATGTAAACTTAAGAACGCGTGGTGAGGCTGAGCGTATCATTGAGGAGTTCATGTTGATTGCCAATCAAACGGTAGCTGAACATGTCTTTTGGATGGAGTTGCCCTTTATTTACCGTGTCCATGAAGAACCTAAAGAAGAGAAGTTAGAAAAATTATTAACGATGGCAAACGCTTTAGGCTTTAGAGTCAAGGGTAAAAAAACCATCACCCACCAACAATTACAAAAACTACTTCAAAAAGTCGAAAACACAGCCAGTGAAAAAGGCATCAACATGATGATGCTTAGAAGCATGCAAAAGGCTGAATATAAAAAACAAAACCTTGGTCATTTCGGTTTAGCGTTTAAGCACTATACGCATTTCACCTCGCCCATTAGACGCTACCCTGATTTACTGGTTCACCGTTTATTAAGAACCTATCTCTTTGAAGAAACCGTCGATGAAAAGACCTTGTCTTTCTATGATGAACAAATCCCAGAGATGGCCAGCCAATCTAGTAAACAAGAACGTAACGCCATTAATTTAGAACGCGATGTTTTAGATATGAAAAAGGCTGAGTACATGAAAGATAAAGTGGGTGAGGTGTTCACCGGCAGCATCAGTGGCGTGACGAACTTTGGTCTTTATGTGAGTTTGCCTAATACCGTTGAAGGTCTGATTCATATCTCTGAGCTGGGCGATGATTATTATATCTTTGATGAAGATTTGCTCACATTGATCGGTAGACGCAACAAACACGTCTATAAGATGGGTCAAGCAGTGAAGGTTAAAGTTGAAGGTGTGAATGTTTTTGAAGGCGAGATCGACTTTTCATTGGTGGATGGTGATGAGGCTTGAAAACCGTCGCACGAAATAAAAAAGCAACACATTTATATTTTATCGAAGATACCTATGAAGCGGGCATTGCTTTAAGAGGCACGGAAATTAAATCAATCAGACAAAGTAAAGTGAGCATTAAAGATGCTTACATCAGGGTTAAAAACCATGAAGCCTATATCATCAACATGCACATCGCTAAGTTTAAAGAAGCCAATCAGTTTAACCATGAGGAAACCAGAGAACGTAAATTGTTGATGCATAAAAAAGAAATTGTGCGATTATCCACCAAAGTCAAACAAGAAGGTGCCACCTTAATTCCCTTAAGTGTTTATTTTAAACAAGGGTTATGTAAAATTGAAGTCGCTTTAGCCAAGGGAAAAAAACAATACGATAAACGCCGCGATTTAAAAGATAAAGACATGAAACGCCGCGTTGAAAAAGCCTTAAAGGACCGCCAACGATGAGCTTTATGATGATTAGCTTGTTTGGCGGTCTTATCATGCTGTTTTCTGCCTATATTAAAGGCATCAGTGGCTTTGGCACGGCCATTTTTGCCGTGCCTTTATTAACAGCATTCATCTTTTTGCCCGCTGAAACCAGGGTGATTGTCGTGACCTTAAACCTTGTGTTAAACGTCTTTATATTAACCAAAGAAAACGCCTTAACCAAAGAAAATCTACTCAAAATCAAATGGTTATTAATCCCAGGGTTTATATTTGCCTTTTTATCCGGATTTGTGCTCATGACCTTTGATGACCGTTTGTTTACCATTATTTTAGGTGTCTTATTGGTAATCACCGCGGTGAATAAAGTATTTGATTTTCCCTATAAAATTAGACATGTTAAACGGTATTACCCATTGGTGGGGAGTTTATCAGGTATTTTAAACACCTTAATCGGTGTGGGCGGAATTCCAGTGTTGATCTTTTTATCAAACGCAAAGGTGAAAAAAGCGGCGTTTCGACATACGTTGATGTTGTTTTTCTTAGGCATCAATTTAGGGAGTGTCTTAACCTTTATGGTCAACCGCGCGTATTCACAAACCATCATCTTACACAGCTTAATGTTTATACCGTTTATTTTGTTGGGGTCCTTACTAGGCATGAAAACAAGCACCCACATCAACAACACCAACTTTAACCGTGTGGTCGCCGTCTTACTCCTTATCATGGGCCTTTCAAGTATGTTTAATATATTGTAATAAATACAAAATATGGTATAATATATGTATGGGGTTGTTCTGGATTCGACAGGGTAGCTAGCGCTTAATAAGCATGTCTTGGATGCGACAAGTAAAAACGCTAAACGGTATAATAACCGGAAATCAACAAGTTGCTTACGCTGCTTAAGAAATAAGTAGCCTACACCTTGGGGCAGCCTACGGCTCCAAACGTGTAGACAATCTAGTAGGCTCTATGGTTAGAGGCACCGCCTTAGCATCTGCCATGAACCCAATAAGGCTCGCTTGATTGGTGTGTGTCTGTGGGCACCATCAAGTTAAACCAACAACAGACTAAGCATGTAGAAAGTTAAGTGGCACCTACCTTGCACAGGGGTTCAAATCCCCTCAACTCCACCAATCTTACCGGCGTCCCGCGTTATAAGCTAAGTATCTTTATTTAGCGATAAACGCGGGTTTTTTTGTGGTTTAAAGATCGTGAAAAAAAGTGATTTTAGTTCGTTTTAGGTGGCTATAAGCGCTGTTGCTTCAATAGTTTTTTGAAATGCCTTAAAAACGGCTTGAATTGGTTGTTTTCAAAAAAACCTTTAACAGTAATATAAAAAAAACACATGTTGTTTCAGGCTCAAAAATAGCTAAATAAAGGTCTGGAAGCCGTGTGCTTTTTTGGTGGAGACTATGAGCCCTGTTTTTTACCCGCGTCCAACAGATATTCTATTAATTTTTATTAGGGTAGTACTCTTATATTTTAGAGGTAGTTACGGTAGTTGAGGTAGCTTTATTAACTTATATCATACAATGATATCAATCAATAATAAGAGAACACCTTATAATTTTGTTGAGTTGTAAATGATGTGAGACCAAAAAGAGAGAAATAAAAATGTGGTGTAGTATCCTTGTAAATGTCTTCAGAAGAGACGTTGAGCATAATGCTTTTTGGAGGTC
>PWKX01000013.1 GCA_003559585.1 Mollicutes bacterium
ACCCTTTTCGAGCAGAAACTCGGAGCGCTGGAATCCCTCGGGCAGTTTCTCGCGCACGGTCTGTTCGATCACGCGCGGGCCGGCAAAGCCGATGAGTGCATTGGGTTCGGCAATGTTGATGTCACCGAGCATCCCCAGGCTGGCCGATACGCCGCCGGTGGTCGGGTGGGTCAGCACCGAAACATAGGGCAACCCGGCTTCGGCCATGCGTGACAGCCCGGCCGAGGTCTTGGCCATCTGCATCAGTGAAAACAGGCCCTCCTGCATGCGCGCGCCGCCGGATGCGCAGAAGCATACCAGCGGCAGACGGTGCTCCAGGCATTCTCGCGTGGCCAGGGCAAAACGCTCACCGACCACCGAACCCATGGAGCCGCCCATGAAGCGGAAATCGAACGCACAGGCGACCAGCTCCATTTCCAGCAACTGACCGCGCAATGCGATCAGGGCGTCCTTCTCGCCGGTCGCCTTCTGGCTTGCACTGATGCGATCGCGGTATTTCTTCGTGTCCTTGAACTTGAGTACGTCAACCGGCGTCAGGTCGACACCCAGTTCGACGTGCTCGCCTTCGTCGAGAAAGGCTTCAAGGCGGGCTCGACCGCTGAGCGTCATGTGGTGATCGCACTTCGGGCAAACGTTGAGATTGCGCTCCAGCTCCGGGCGATAGAGAACGGCATCACAGGCCTTGCATTTGGTCCAAAGGCCATCGGGCACCTTGCGGCTTTTGCCACCCTCGGTGCGAATGCGTGCGGGCATCAGTTTCTGGAACCAGCTCATAATCAGGCAGACAGCGTTTGCTTTTGGTCGTGAGAAGGTGCGTTATTGTCCATCGCCTGGCGGATCGGGGCAAGGAATTCATGCACCGTCCTGACCGCCTCGTCGACCCGCTCGCACCGGCCCAGGCGTTGAACCAGTGCCGAGCCTATCACCACGGCGTCGGCGGCACGAGCGGTGGCTGCGGCCTGCTCCGGCGTGCGAATGCCGAAACCGACGGCCACCGGCAGATCCATCCGAGCGCGAATGCGTTCCACGGCCGGCGCCAGGGAGTCGGTATCCAGGGTGGCCGCACCGGTCACGCCCTTGATGGAAACGTAGTAGACAAAACCGCCGGCAAGCTCGGCCGTGCGCTCCAGTCTCGATTCGGTGGTCGTCGGTGCGACAAGGAAGATCTGGTGCAGGTCTTTGTCGGCCAGTGCGGCACACAGGTCAGCCGCCTCATCGGCCGGACAGTCGACAATCAGCATTCCATCGACGCCGGCCGCCGCAGCTTCCTCGACAAACCGGGCCACACCCCGACGCTCGATGGGATTGGTATAGCCCATGAGAATGACCGGGGTGTGCGCATCCTTGCGCCGAAACTCCGCGACCATGGCCAGCACCTCGTCAAGATGCGTGCCCTGCTCCAGCGCCCGCGCGCAGGCTTCCTGGATCACCGGACCGTCGGCCATCACGTCGGAAAACGGCATGCCCAGCTCGAGCAGATCGGCGCCGGCCTCGACGGCCGCGTGCAGCACCGCCACGGTGGCATCGGGACTGGGATAACCGGCGGTGATATAGGGCACCAGTGCCGGCCGCCCCTTTTGCTTGAGCTGGTGAAAACGTGCGTCGATACGATTCAAAACTCGATGCCCTCCAGTTCGGCCACGGTATTGATGTCCTTGTCGCCTCGACCCGAGAGATTGACCAGCACGATATCGTCGGCGCCGAGTTCGGAGGCCAGCTTCATGCCGTAGGCTACGGCATGAGCGCTCTCCAGCGCCGGCATGATGCCCTCGCGCCGGGTCAGTTCATGAAATGCGGCCATGGCCTCTTCGTCAGTGATGCCGACATACTGCGCGCGACCGCTGTCCTTGAGCCAGGCATGCTCGGGGCCGACCCCGGGATAATCCAGCCCGGCCGAAATGGAATGCGTATCCCGGATCTGTCCGGCATCGTCATCGAGCAGGTAAGTCCTCGAGCCATGCAGCACGCCGATCCGGCCGGCGCACAGGCTGGCGGCATGCTCGTGTCCGCCCAGGCCGCGCCCGGCCGCCTCGACACCGTACATGCCGACTTTCCGGTCCTCGACAAAGGGATGGAACAGCCCCATGGCATTGGAGCCGCCCCCGACACAAGCCACCAGTGCCGACGGCAATCGACCGTATTCCTCCAGCATCTGCCCACGGGCCTCACGGCCGACAACGGCGTTGAAATCACGCACCATGGCCGGGTACGGATGCGGTCCGGCCACGGTGCCTAGAACGTAGAAGGTATCGTCGACGTTGGTCACCCAATCGCGCATGGCCTCGTTGAGGGCGTCCTTGAGCGTGCGTGAACCGGCATCGACACTGATGACTTCGGCGCCGAGCAGCTTCATGCGATAGACATTGACGGCTTGGCGACGGATGTCCTCGGAGCCCATGTAGACGACACACTCCTGCCCGAGACGGGCCGCAACGGTGGCGGTGGCCACGCCATGCTGACCAGCGCCGGTCTCGGCGATCACGCGCTGCTTGCCCATGGCCCTGGCCAGCAGGGCCTGGCCCACGGTGTTGTTGATCTTGTGCGCCCCGGTATGGTTGAGATCCTCGCGCTTGAGGACGATGCGCGCTCCACCGGCGCGATCGGACAGGTTCTCGGCGAAATACAGCGGCGAGGGACGCCCCACGAAATGGGCCAGGTCCGAATCCAGGCGGGCGACAAACCCCGGATCAGCCAGGTGCTTGCGCCAGGCCGCCTCGAGTTCTTCTAGCGCCGGCATGAGCGTCTCGGAGACGAATTTTCCGCCGAAAACACCGAAATGCCCGCCGGCATCGGGATAGGAGCCGTCAGACGCTATCTGTCGGGCTGGTTCAGCCATTTTTTACCGCCTTGATGAATTCATCCATCAGCTTATCACTCTTCACCCCCGGACGGACCTCGACGCCGCTGGAGACATCGACCGCGTCGGGCCGCAATTCCCGGCATGCCTGCCCCACATTATCGGGGGACAGACCACCGGCCAGAATCCAGGGCCGGGACAGTTTCGGTACCCGGCTCCAGTCAAAGGTTTCACCGCTACCGCCCATGGCGCCGCCGCCGTGGGAATCCAGCAGCAATGCATCGGCCGCGTCGAATACGGCCGTATCGACCGGGTCGCCGGCGCCCATGGCGATGGCCTTGATCCACGGGCGAGCGAACTGGCTGCAGAATCCAGTGTCTTCGTTGCCGTGAAACTGCAACCAGTCGAGCGGAACCTGGTCCAGAATGTCCCGGACGTGCTCGCCCGGCGTGTTCATGAACAGGCCAACCCGGCCGACGAATGGTGGCAACGACCGGCAGATGGCGTGCGCTCGCTCGATGTCGACACAGCGCGGCGAGCGTTCGACGAACACCAGTCCGATGGCATCGGCGCCGCTTTCAGCAGCCGACCGAGCATCCTCAATACGTGTGATGCCGCAGATCTTGACGCGAATCATGCACGGTCGTCCTGTGGGAACCCCACCACTTCGGCTGTCCCTTCCATCAAGGGTAAATCGGCATAAAGCGTTTTTAGCAGCGATGACTTCCCGCTTCCGGTATTACCAATGAGATAAACAAAATCCCCG
>PWKX01000020.1 GCA_003559585.1 Mollicutes bacterium
GATGCTGTTTAGTGGATGGTTAAACTTGGAAGCTCTTGATGGTGTCCAAAACTTACTTTTAACCGCGCGACCATTTCCATTACGAATGTCTTCAGTTATAGGCACAACCAGGTTATTTTCATCAACGGTCGCACCAACGTTTTGCACGGTTAGTAAGTAACGGTTATCGTTACTGTTGGTTGGGTAGTCTTGAACTTTGTCAAAGTAAGATGGTTCTAAGGATACCGCATACAAGTGATCATTTTCAATGATAAAGGCATCATCATGTAGGACTTCAATATCGTATTTTCCGTTATGTTTGGCATGGGTGATGGTGCTTTTTCCACTACCTGATAATCCAAACACACTCATTGTGTAAGGGGATTTGTTGGCTTGTCTAATTTCCTTAATACCACCGTGACAGGCGGTAAAGTTATGACGTGAAGCCATTGTCCAAGCTAGGGTGAGTGTGCCTTTTTTGTGTTCGCCAAAATAACGCATGCCAAATAACGCAGCGCAGTTATGATCGCGGTCAAACAAAGCCAAGCCAGTTTCATGATTGTCAACCACATAATCTGGATCAGAATAGATGAAGATATCGCCTTCATCAAAGACGCGTGAGTTGGCATAGACATCTTTCCAAGACTCATCGATGATTTGGAAATTTAACAACCAGGAATAAAGTGTGTTTTCATAACCCTCAGGGATAAGTAGATGGGCTTTGACACTGTAATCTTCATGCAAACCAATCATCACAGTGGCGTGATACATCGTCACATCACGGGAATGAAAGAGCGCTTCTCTTAATGTTTTTGCATAAGATGCCATATTTGATTCATTCACGATGCGTCTCGCTTGTGCTTGGCGCCCAGTGATGCCGCCATCGTTAAATAACAATACTTTGGCATCTTCTGGTAGCCCTAAGTCTTCGCTACGATAGACAGGCAAATCAGAGACAATGGTGCCAGGTGATTGTTTGGCTAAATGGTAGGCTTCCCGTAACGTATTAATTTTAATGACGTTGTTACGGTAAAATGCGGTTTCAATGGTCGTGCGAATTTGTTGGTGAATATGAGGTGTTTTTGTGCCGATTTCTGAGCGTTTTAAATGACTTCTTGTGGCCAAGGCAACCCCTCCTTTTTACTCAATATTCCATTGGAATTTTTTGCGCGATGTTACGTTATCACTTTTCATTCTGACTAGTTTTTCAATTCGGCGTTCAGCCAAAATGTTGGCGGCTTTGTAAGTCGGAATGCTTTCGGTTCTAGCGATTTCAAAGATTTCCATTAAACGATCATAGATGCCATCGGTGGTTTGAATGGCACTTGGTTCATGGTACCCGATCATTTCATGGTAAACGTTAATAACCCCGCCGGCGTTGATGACGAAGTCTGGTGCATAAAGAATGTCTTTTTCTTCTAACATTGGACCGTGGACATCTTCATTTTTAAGGACGTTGTTGGCTGCCCCAGCGATGATTTGTGTTCTAAGTTTAGGGATGGTCTCATCGTTTAATACAGCCCCAATGGCATTTGGTGAGAAGATGTCGCATTTCTTTTCAAAAATGTCATCTGGTTCAACATAAACCGCTAGTGGGAAAAGTTCTTTAAAGGTTTTAATTTTTTCTTCATCAATATCTGTAAAATAGATGCGACGAATATCATTTTCTTTTAAGTATTTACCCATTTCTTGTACAACCGCGCCGACACCTTGAAAAGCGATCGTTAGACCATCTAAGTTGTCTTGGTTAAGTTTTTCCTTAACAGCGGCTAGCATGCCAACATAGGTTCCTTTTGCTGTTAAGATTGTTGTTGAGCCAGCGCCTTTACGTAAAACACCAGAGACATAGTCGGTTTCTTTGTTCATCCATTCACAATCTTTTAATGTCATATTCATGTCTTGTCCGGTGTAAACGCGGCCGTTTAAACTTTGAATATACCGACCATAAGCACGCATGAATGCTTCGTTTTTTAATTTTTTAGGATCACCGATGATGACGTTTTTACACCCACCGATATCTAAACCAGCTGCTGCGTTTTTATAAGTCATGCCACGCGCTAAACGTGTCACATCATATAAGGCTTCCTCTTCACTTTTATAATCGTAAAAACGGGTGCCCCCACATGATGGACCTAAGCGTGTATCATGGATACATGTGATGCCTTTTAGACCGGTTTCCTTGTTGTGGAAATAAATGATTTGTTCAAAACCATCGTTTGTGTACTCAAATACATCGTTGGTTAAATCTTTCTTTTTAGCCATTGTAATCTCCTTTTTATATCAAGTTTTTTTTATGTTTATTTCACCATTAAAGCGCTTAGTGCTATAGAATAAAACTTAGAAGCTTCTGAATCGGCACGCGAGGTTAATACAATTGGTTTTTTAGCCCCAGCAATGACACTTGCACTTTTAGCCCCAGCTAAGAACATCATGGTCTTATAAAAGACGTTGCCAGCTTCAATCATTGGCATTAAAAGAATATCAACATCGCCTGCAATAGAAGAGGTAATGCCTTTATGTCGTGCCGCTTCTTTGTTGATGGCGTTATCGATTGCAAACGGGCCATCGACGATACAGTTTTTAATCATACCTTGTGTTTGCCTATCTTTTAATGTTTGCGCATCTAAGGTTGCTTGCATTTTTGGGTTTACTTTTTCAACCGCGGCAATCATACCGACTGCAGGGGTTTGAATGCCAATCGCTAAAGCCACTTGAACCGCATTGTCAATAATTTCTTGTTTTTCATCCACATTCGGTGTGATGTTCATCGCGCCATCGCTCATGAGTAATAATTTATGATAACCGCTCGTTTCAAACACACTAACATGGGATATCCGGCGGTTTGTCCTCAACCCTTTTTCTTTACTCAATGCCGCTTTTAAGATGGTTGCTGTATCGACTAGACCTTTCATTAAAAACGCATCATCATGATCGTGCACATAACCCACCGCTTTTGCGCAGGTCTTAATCATATCAGTTTCATGGATGATGTCATAAGCGTCCACGGGCGCTTTAATTTTATGTAAGACCGCTTCGATTTTGGCTTGATCTCCAAACAAAAGTGGTTTAATAAACCCTTCTTTGCGTGCCATTTCAACACTTTTTAAGACAGGTTCATCATCGGCGACTGCCACCACGAGTGTTCTTGGTTTTTGTTGTTTTGCTGCATGGATTAAATCTTGCATCGTTTTCATCGTTTCACCTACTCATAAATTTTAGCTTGTTCTTCACCGTTTAAAACCCTTAAAGCACCAAAGGCTAAACTTTCCATTTCATCTTCACCGGGATAGACAAGTATCTTTGCGATGAATGATGTTCGTTTGCTGATTTCATCAACCAGCAATTGATCATAGGCCAGGCCACCTGTTAAAATGATGGCATCAACATCACCTTCAAGCACGGTTGCACAACTGCCAATTTCTTTAGCGATTTGATAACACATGACCTTATAAATAAACGCGGCCTTTTTATCACCATTTTTAATGCGTTTTTCAATCTCGAAGCCATCATTAGTACCAAGGTGTGCCACAAGCCCACCTTGACCATAATTTTTCTTCTTAATGTCTTCTAACGTGTGCTCACCTTTGAAAATCATTTTATAAAGGGGTCCTAATGGCACACTGCCACTACGTTCAGGACTCATCGGTCCATCACCATCAAGGGCATTGTTGACATCGACCACACGGCCTTTTTTATGAGCACCAACACTAATGCCACCACCAAGATGTGCGACAATCATGTTTAATGATTCATAAGGTTTGTTTAAATCTTTGGCGGCTTTAAAGGCAACTGCTTTTTGATTTAAAGCATGAAAAAGCGAATCTCGCATGATCTCAGGCATGCCGGTATAGCGGGCGATATCATCCATTTCATCAACCGCGACCGGATCAACGATAAAACTAGGTACTGAGATGTTTTCAGCGATTTCCTTTGCGATCACACAACCAAGATTAGATGCATGTTCACCGCGCGGGGCTTGTTTAATGTAATCAACCATCGCATCATTAACCGAATACGTACCACTTTCAATTGGTTTGAGCATGCCACCACGCCCCACAACCGCATCCAATGATTTAATGTCGATGTTTTCTTTTTTTAATGTATCCAAGATCGCATCTTTACGAAAATCATACTGATCGATGATACTCGCATACTGATTGATGGTACTTGTATCATGGCGAATCGTGGTTTTAAATTGACACGTTTCCCCCACAAAAACAGCAATCTTAGTGCTGGTCGAACCAGGGTTGATTGCCAAAATATGTTTGTCCATAATGTCCTCCTGAATTGCAAATATTTAACAACAATATAGATTATAACATGTTAGCGTTTTCACAACAACCGTAAAAACGAAAAAATATCTAAAAAGTTGTCACACAAAAAAGCGCAGGTTGCGCTTTTTTATAAAGGTTTAAATTTAGCCGTAAAGTGTCTTAAGACTGGTGGTTCATATACAAAATCAAGCCCTTTTAAACGGTCTTTATTTTGATAGACTTCAATCACACCATCAGCTACCACATCTAAGTGGTTATATGTGTAGGTTCTTCTGGGAATGGTTAAGCGCATAAATTCAACAGGACTTTCGATGTTTTCTTTTGTGTCAGGGTCTCTACCGAGTAGCAGTGAGCCGATTTCAACACCGCGAACGCCACTGGCTTCATAAAGCGCATTAACAACAGCTTGGGCAGGAAACTGGTGATAAGGAATATGCGGTACCATCGCTTTACAATCCACAAATACTGCGTGACCACCTGTAGGCCATTGTATGGGCACACCGGCCGCTTTAAGTTTATCACCTAAATATTTTACTTGATCGGTGCGGTGTTCTAAGTAATCCTCATCAAGGGCCTCTTCAAGCCCAACAGCTAAGGCTTCCATATCGCGGCCACTCATACAACCATAAGTTGGAAAACCTTCTAAAGGAACCACCCGTGAACGGCATTGTTCGAATAACGCTTCGTTTTCTTTAATGGCTAACACACCGCCAATATTAACAAGCCCATCTTTTTTAGCGCTCATCATAAAAATATCAGCTAAGGCAAATGCTTCTTGTGCAATCGCTAAAATGCTTTTATGCTCGTAGCCTTTTTCGCGTTGCTTAACAAAGTAGGCATTCTCAGCATAACGTGCCCCATCAATAATGATGGGAATATCATAACCTCTCGCAATCGCGGCTGTTTCTTTTAAGTTATCCATTGAAACAGGTTGCCCACCTGCTGAATTGTTGGTAATGGTCATGATGATGCCAGCAATGTTTTCTTTGCCTTTTTCCTCAATGAGTGTTTTTAAACGTTTGGTATCAAAGTTTCCTTTAAAAGGGTGATGGGTTTTGGTGTCAAAACAAGCATCGATGACACAATCAATGGCTCTTGCTCCTGCAATTTCTACATGAGCTCTGGTCGTATCGAAATGCATGTTAGAAATAAAATGCATGTGTTCATGTTTCACCAAAGCGGGTAGAAGCACTTGTTCAGCCCCTCTGCCTTGATGAACGGGCATGAAACATTGATAGTTCGTGATGTGTTTGACCACGCCTTCAAGTCGGTAAAAACTTCTTGAACCAGCATAAGCCTCATCGCCTTGCATCAATGCGCCCCACTGTTTATCACTCATGGCACCAGTCCCTGAATCGGTGAGTAAATCAATGTATACATCTTCGCTTTTTAAAGCAAACGGGTTATAACCTGCTTGTGCTAAGCGTTCTTTACGTTTTTCTTTTGAAATTTGATTGATGGGTTCTACCATTTTAATGCGGTAGGGTTCTGCTTTATAGTTTGATCGCATGTCAAATCATCCTCTCTTTATAAGTCCATGAACATTATACATGATATTAAACAAAATGAAAACGCTATCTAAAGAATAATTGTTTATTCTTTTTAAGGCAGTCATTAACATGATATAATGCTTTAAGTAAGGAGTGTGACGCACATGAAATCTTATTTTGAACCGCTCACCATTAAAGGCCACACCATTAAAAACCGCTTAGCCCTAGCCCCGATGACCACCTATAGTGGCAACGAAGATGAAACCCCATCACAAGCAGAAATTGACTACATAAAAATTAGAAGTCAAGATTTGGGTTTAATCATTTCACCAGCCATTAGTATCAACGACCAAGCACAAGCGTTTGAAAACCAAATGAGTTTAAAAGCAGACGCATATGTCGATGCGATGAAACCATTTGTTAAAGCGATGCAATCAAATGGTGGCAAAGCCATTGCACAATTGCATCATGGTGGTCGTATGAATGATCCTAGTTTATACGATGACCCATCCGATATTGTTTCGGCCAGTGCGGTTAAAGCACCACGACCAAACATGCCTACCCCACGAGCTTTAACAGAAACCGAAGTAAAACAGACCATCAATGATTTTGCCCAAGCCACAAGACGTGCTTTAGAGGCTGGGTATGATGGCATTGAACTACATGGGGCCAACACTTATTTGCTCCAACAATTTTTCTCCCCTCACTCGAATCAACGTACCGATCAATACGGGGGATCACTAGAAAACCGTCTGCGTTTTATTTTAGAGATTGTTGAAGCGGTGCACTGTGAAATCGTTAATTTTGGCGAAGACGATGTCATATTTGGTTATCGTTTCTCACCAGAGGAATTAGAGCCCAACGGCATCACGCTTGATGATACTAAAATTCTTTTGACAGCGCTTAATGATACGTCTTTAGATTATATTCATATCTCACTGGGTCACTACAAACAAACCTCAATGCGTGATGAAAGCGACCAAGAACCACTCATCCATCAACTAAAACCATACATCAAAGATAAGTTGTTTATTGGTTCAGGTCATATTCACGATAAACCTGATTTAGATGACGCGTTTAGTTTGGGGTATGACCTCATGGCAATTGGGGCTGCGCTTATTTCTGATCCCGATTTTGTGCATAAGATTAAAACCGGTCAAACCCCGTCTAGAAAAGTTGACAAACACACGGTACCAAAAGGGTTATACGACCGACTTTATAAAAACAAAGACCGCTTTGGTAAACGCGGCTTAACGTTCTAACTTGCCAAGTTTATGTCATGCGATTATAATATGAGTAAAAGGAGGGTTGCTGATGTATCCAGTAAAAACCGTACAGCAAACAGCACTGGCTAAGAAATTAG
This sequence comes from Mollicutes bacterium, assembly GCA_003559585.1. Classification (GTDB taxonomy): domain Bacteria; phylum Bacillota_I; class Bacilli_A; order Izemoplasmatales; family Izemoplasmataceae; genus B1SED10-225. The sequence goes on from PWKX01000020.1 coordinate 7,107, forward strand.
GTGGTGTGCCTGTTTTTCACGATGGTATCTTGAAAAAGATTGTGATTGATGAAGAAGCTGCTATCCTTCATATTAAGATTTTAGTCGACAACAACCCTAGGTTAAAACAAAACACGGTTGTTCAGTTAAAACTCAACGACGTTAAAGCCTTTGATTTTAAATCAGAAACCATCGATGGGGGTTTGTTTGTGATTCATGATTTGGATATCCGTAAAGAACATGAACACCTGCATTTAAGAATGGAAAGCATTGATGGTACCGTCAATTTTGTACAGTTTACAAGCATTGAATTAACCGGATAAAAAAACTGCGCATCATGCATGGCTCATGATTGCGCAGTTTTATTTTTTTTAATGCCGCCTTTTAACACATTAATGTTTTGAAATCCTTTTTTCGATAATGCTTTGGCAGTTTTATGCGATTTTTGGCCGTTATCACAATAGAGATAAACCGGTTTATCTTTACGGATTTTGGTTTGATGCTTACTTTTTAAATAGCGTGGGTTAAAGTTTCTAGCCCCTTTGATCTTATCGGTTTCAAATCGAGTCTTTTTACGAACGTCAACCAATTGGCCTTTACGCATGTTGTTTTTAAAGGTTTGTTCATCTAAAAGATGTATGTTTTGAACGTTCACTTTTTTTCTTCCCAATAACAACCACCCGAGTGTTAAGCCGAGCACGATGGGTAAAATCCATGTGAGGAAAAATTCCATGTCATCACTCCTTAACGCCATTATAAAGAGCAACGGAGTGCTTGTCAATAAATAACGATTTCTGTCGGTTTTTGGTTTTTTATTATCGGGTTATTGTGCTATAATATTCATGATTTAAAAAACAAACGTAAATGGGAGATAATCATGAAATGGATCCAATCAAAATATCCGTATTTGATTGGCTTTGCTGTTGGGCTGGTCATGATTCCTTTTTTTGCCATAGGCTTTAACTTAAGTTGGTCTAATGCTCCGTGGCTAGGTAACTTATTAATGTCAACAGCGCTTATCATTTGGCCACTATACGTGGTGGTCGTCATTGTTTTAAACCAAACCATCTATAAAACCAAACCAGTCAATCAATCGCTTTGGTATCGGTCGTTGTTCATCCCACCACTTGGTGCGGTTGTGAGTTTACTACTTGTGGCGATTGTTTATTCACTTATGGGATAAAGGGGAAAAAAGTATGTTAAACGCATTGATGAGGAAGTACTTGAAAAAAACAAAGCGACCACTATCTGGTTACCGTGTGTTTAAACAACAAGTGAAAGTACATAAAAAAGCCTATCTTGCGCTTTTTTTATACGCCATAGCGCTTGTGTATTATGCACTGGAATATTTAGAGTTCGTTGACACGCGTTACATTCATCCACAATATTTATTATTGTTGAGTATTGTGTTTGTGTTATGGCCGTTACTCCATATTCATTTGAAAAAAGGGTTTGGCATTTTATTGACACATGATGTCATCGCCATGCAAAACGTGTTTAACCGCTACCGGATGATGTTCATTCAAGATATACAAAAAGCTAAATTAACGAAGAAAAACACCCTTTACATTAAGGGTAAAGGACTTAAATTTAAAATCAAGATGCCCCATTATGAAGATAACTTAAACGTCATTAAATCGATATTAAATTATGAAGGGCACTTCAAACAAAAGAAAAAGCTGTATAAGTTATTTTTTGAAGTCGATCAAGTCGATATCCAAGAGATGAGCCCAAGTGTTGATCCAACGACTAGACGGTTACTTGATAAGTTTTTAGATGATTATAAGCACTTAACACCGGGTTTCATCAAAGATGTTATTTTATATAATGCTTCTGTTGAGAAGGTTCGGTTTATCGAAGAAAGACATGCACTGCTTTATATGTCACATGTCGATCTTAAAGGCGATTATCCTGAGAATACATCGTTTGATGCACAAAAAACAGATAACGCTTTGGTGGTGTTTCAAGATGTGTCGCATGTTGAGATTTATAACATCGGAAGAGAACAACATGAAGCCGATATTGAATTATTAGGCACCAGCATTTCCACGTTAAGAAAAATTGCGAAAAACGCCATCGTCATGGAAACCAACTTTAAGGTTTTGGGTGATCGCATCAGCACCGATATGGTGATCATGCAAGGGGCGAAAAAACAACGTGTGCGCTTTGTATTTAAAGAAATCATCATTGGCTTTAATACGTTTAAAGGCGCATCTTGGTTTGAAAAAAAATAGACAAGCAGTGTAAAATACATTATAGTATTAACATAACTTTATGAGGGTGATACAAATGATTACAAGCAACGACTTTAAAACAGGATTAACCATCCAAAGCGATGGTCAAATATTTCAAGTGATTGAATTCCAACACGTTAAGCCTGGTAAAGGCAGCGCGTTTGTTAGAAGTAAACTAAGAAACTTAAGAACAGGATCGATTGTGGATAAAACATGGCGTGCTGGTGAAAAAGTCCAAACCGCGATGATTGATAAAACACCGATGCAATTTATTTACGCTGATGGTGATCAATATGTGTTTATGAATACACAGTCCTATGAGCAATTAGAGATTAATGCCAAACAAGTTGAGTATGAAAAGAATTTTCTTAAAGAAGGCATGGATGTGAATGTCATCATGTTTGAAAATGAAGTCTTAGGCGTTGATTTACCAGAAAAAGTTGAATTAACCATCACAGAAACCGTACCAGGTGTCCGTGGCAACACCGTCTCTAATACTACCAAAGACGCCGTTGTTGAAACAGGTTATCAGTTACAAGTTCCGCTTTTTATCAATGAAGGTGACAACATCATTGTGAACACTCAAACCGGAAAATATAGTACGAAAGCTTAAGGGAGTGAATGCACTTGGACTTACCCGGATTGTACCTTTTAGTATCTGTCTCACCCATTAACATCATCTTGTTGGTGGTCCTATTAATGATATCAAGTTTTTTCTCTATGAGCGAAACGGTTTATTCATCATTAAACCCAATCCGCATTAAAAACCACATTGAAGAGAACAACGCTGGGGCAAAAAAAGCCTTATGGATTCATGAGCGTTTTGACCGTGTTTTAACAACCATTTTAGTTGGAAACAATCTGGCCAATGTCGCTTTAGCGACCATTAGTGCCAGTGTTTTTGTGCAGATTTTTTCTGATAGAGATACCTTGGCTACCATTTCTAATACCTTGGTGATGACCACCATTATATTAATTTTTGGTGAGATTATCCCCAAAAGTTTTGCTAAGATGCATGCGGATGGCATCGCCTTGAAAATATCAGGCGTGATGCTTGTGGTGATGAAACTATTAAAACCGATTGTGTTTATCTTTTTGTCAATTAAATCATTATTCTTAAAACCAGATAATAGAGTCACCATTAGTGTCAGTGAAGATGAATTAGAAACCATCATCGACACCATGGAAGAAGAAGGATCCATTGACGAAGAAGAAGCTGAGATGTTGCAAAGTGTGCTCAATCTTGGTGAAAAACAAGTGTATGAAATCATGACCCCACGTGTTGATATGGTCGCGATTGAAGTCAATGAAACGGTTGCATCGATTCAAGAGAAGTTTTTTGAGCATCAATTCTCTAGAATTCCTGTGTATGAAGAAGACCGAGATAAAATCATTGGGATTTTAAATGAACGTGATTTTTTCACATACTTAATCAAACAACAACCCATTGACATAAAAACCATCATGAAACCACCGATTTTTGTTTCTAAATCGATGCGTGCTGATACATTAATTGAAACTTTACAACGTGAAAACACGCACCTTGCGGTTGTGAGTGATGAGTTTGGTGGGACCAGCGGGATTGTCACCATGGAAGATGCTTTAGAAGAGCTTGTTGGTGAAATCTATGATGAACACGATGACATTGACGATGAATTTCTTAAAAAAGTTGATGAACATGAATATGGCATCAACGCTGATATTGAACTTGGTGATTTGTTTGAAGAGTTAAAGTTAGGTGAACCACCTGAAAAAGAAGAAAAAACATTAGGTAGTTTTTTGTTTGATCAATTCCACGAATCATTACCTGAGGTAGACATGACGTTTACCTTAAAACAAGCCATGATTTCATATAATCATGAAGATACAACTAAATGGTTTAACTTGACGTTTATCATCAAAGAAATCAAGGAACGTCGCATTAAGTATGTCCATTTAATTGTTGAACCAACCACAGAAGATGACACCTCAACATAAGTGTCGAGGAGGCAACAACCATGGAACGATTACAAAAACTCATCGCACAAAGCGGTCTTTGTTCACGGCGTAAAGCTGAAACACTGATTAGTGAAGGCCGTGTCAAAGTAAACGGTGAAGTGATTAATACCTTAGGCTCAAAAGCAAGTTATAAAGACACCATCACCGTTGATGGCCGCCCCATCAGCATTGAAGAAAAAGAGTACTACGTTTTTTATAAACCAGAAGGCACGGTTTCGACAGTTGATGATGAAAAAAACCGCCAAACGGTGGTTGATTTTATTGACACCAACGCGCGCATTTTTCCAGTTGGGCGTTTAGATTATGACACCTCAGGGTTACTATTATTAACCAACGATGGTGATTTTACAGAAAAAATGATCCATCCAAGTAATGGCATTCAAAAAGAATACGAAGTAACCGTTGAAGGCTTTTTACGCAAACCCACATCGCGTAAAGTTGAACGTGGGGTTAAACTGGATGGTGAAAAAACAAAACCAGCTAAAATCCTTAATGTAGAATACAACAAAGAAAAAGAAACGACTAAATTTAATTTCATCATCACCGAAGGCAAATACCGTCACATCAGACGTTTGTTTGAAAACTTTGAACACCCTGTCACAAAATTAAAGCGGGTTCGGTTTGGCAGTGTCGATTTAGGTGGGTTATCTAAAGGTGAAGTTAGAATACTAAAACCCCATGAACTTAAACAACTGCATGTTGAAGCACTGCACAATCGTCAAAAAAAGAAAAAGAAAAAATAGCGCTTACAACAAGGGTTTAACCCCTTGTTTTTATTGATTGACATTTGTGAATCAATACATGGCTTTGGATGATAAAACCGTTTTCTTACAAAAATGCCTTTTTAAATAAAGTGGCAAATGATACAATAACATCGAAACACAAGACAACCATGAAAGACAACATGAAAAATCTTGTTGAAAGTGGGTCGTTTCATGTCGAAACTTAATCAATTTCACAAGGACCTTTTGATTTTGATGACACTCTTGTTATTACAAGTGGTCTTTAGCTTACTGTTCCCATTAACGAACCACACCGCATCATCGATTGAAGTCACAAGAAACATGTTCATCTTAACCATTGAATCAGGTGGCCAAACTTACACGTATTTACCGATTTTGCCGGCAGTTTATATTGTCGTGATGTTGGTGATGCTGTTGAGAAAGAACAAACCTTTAACTGTGATTTATGGGATTGGGTTGATGCTTTTGACTAAGTTCACCTTTCTTTCACAACTATATCAACTTGAAGGTCAAGTGAGTCAGGTTAGCTTTGGTAACTTTTGGTTAAAAACCATTAAAGTTGACGGGGTTGTTCATACCCAAGATATTACGATTTATGTCATCGTTGTTCTTGTGCTTATTAAAGCGGGCATCGTTGTCTACCAAAAGATAAACAAATGTTTAGCACATCGACGCATGGATCAAAAACCGCAACAAGAAACGGTATAATAAAAGTAGATCACATCTGATCTACTTTTTTTGTGGTTTTAAATGATGCCTGTGCCAAACAACGTGGCAAAGACTAACGAAATGATGGTCATGAGTTTAATTAAAATATTAATAGAAGGACCGCTGGTGTCTTTAAATGGATCGCCTACCGTATCACCGGTAACACTGGCTTTATGAGCAAAACCGCCTTTATTACCATGGTTGCCTTCTTCGATATATTTTTTAGCATTATCCCAAGCACCACCACTATTGGCCATGAAAATTGCCATGCTGATGCCCGATGCTAAAGCGCCAGCTAACAGACCACCTAAAGCTTCTGCGCCCATTAAAAATCCCACAAGTAATGGCGATAACACCGCCAATAAACCAGGCAATATCATTTCTTTTAAGGCCGCTTTAGTTGAAATGTCGACACACCGAGCGTAATCTGGTTTTTCTGTATAATCCATGATGCCAGGCATTTGCTTAAATTGTCTTCTAACCTCATCGATCATTTTACCAGCGGCGCGACCGACACTGCTCATCGTTAAAGAACTGAACAAAAACGGCAACATCGCACCAATAAACAACCCAATGATGACTTGTGGTTGAGCCACATCAATCACATCTAAGCCAGCCGCCCGAATGAAGGCACTAAATAATGCCAGTGATGTTAAGGCCGCTGAACCGATTGCAAAGCCTTTACCAATCGCTGCGGTGGTGTTACCAACGCTATCAAGCTTATCGGTAATCTCGCGTACGCTTTGATCCATACCAGACATCTCGGCAATGCCGCCAGCGTTATCAGCGATTGGGCCGTAAGCATCGATGGCGATCGTCATCCCTGTGGTTGCTAACATCCCAACCGCACTTAGGGCGATGCCGTATAAACCGGCCACTTGGAATGAAATGGTGATGACCGCACCAATGAGTAAAATCGGGATTGC
>PWKX01000060.1 GCA_003559585.1 Mollicutes bacterium
GACCGTTTAACCTTAGCCGGCTACAAGCAATATGAAGTATCGAATTTTGCTAAAGATGACGCGGTTTGTTTACATAATCTGCGCATTTGGCGTGATCAAGATTATTTAGGTGTTGGGGTTGGGGCGCATTCTAAGATGCATGATAAACGTTTTACCCACACGCACCGGTTAAAACACTACCTCGAATCGATCGAACAAGGTGATTTATCCTATCAGTATTATCCTTATGAAGCCAAACGTGATTTGATGTTGATGGGGTTAAGGTTGATAGAAGGTGTGTCTTTAAAACAGTATCAAATTCGGTTTAAGACGCACTTATACGATGATTACCCGGTTCTTAAAACCTACATCAAGCAAGGCTTATTAGAAGAAGTTAGTGGCATGATCCGTTTTACAAAAAAAGGGTTGTTTTTAGGCAATAACGTGTTTGAAATCTTTTAAGGAGGCAAGCCATGCTTAAACAGTTGTTAAAAGAGTATGAATATGAACTAAAAGCATCCTCCCACTTAGGCAAACAAAGCCAAGCTGCTTATTTGAGTGATTTGAAACAATACATCACGTATTTAGATAAAAAAGAGATTTCAAAACCCGATATGATCACCAAAGAAACATTAAAGCAATACATGATGGTGTTAAGAAAAAGACACCATGCACCATCGACAGTCTCACGGAAAATCAGCGCGCTTAAAGGGTTTCATCAATTCATGGTTGATGAGAAAATCTTAGAAGATAACGTGGTGCTTAAACTGCCCAGACCCAAACAAAAAAAACATCTACCAAGCGTATTAAACATCAAAGAAATGGAAGCCTTACTCGATGTGGTGAGTGGCGATACACCCTTAGACCAACGCAATAAAGCAATGTTAGAATTGCTTTATGGTTCGGGGTTAAGAATCAGCGAACTCGTTGATTTAAACACCAATGACTTGCACGTCAATGAAGGGTTGATTCATGTCCATGGTAAAGGCGATAAAACCAGAATTGTCCCAATCAGTGCCATGGCAGAAAAAGCGTTAAAGCGGTATTTAGAATCTGGGCGCTTGGCGATAAAAAAAATGCCAACACCCGTGGTGTTTTTAAACCGTTTAGGGCGGCCAATCAGTCGTGTTGGGTTTTTCAAAGTCTTAAAAGACATTGCCTTGAAAGCACGCATCCATAAAAATGTCTCACCCCATACTTTAAGACATTCATTTGCTTCGCATTTATTAGAAGCAGGGGTTGATCTTCGGTATGTCCAAGAAATGCTTGGCCATGAAAACGTTTCGACCACTGAGTTATATACACACATCAACAAAAAACAATTGATTGCGGTTTATGACCAATTCCATCCGCATGCTCAAAGGAGAGAGTAATATGTATAAAAGAGTCTTTTTAATTGTGATTGACAGTGTTGGCATCGGTGCCATGCCAGATGCCAAAGAATATGGCGATGAAGGCACCAATACCATCGTCAACATCGCCAAAGCAGAAGGCGGCATTCATCTGCCTAATATGGCCAAATTAGGGTATGGTCATTTAGCGGATATTCCCGGTGTTGATAAACACGAACCAGTAGAAGGGTTATATACCAAAATGGCTGAAAAAAGTGTTGGTAAAGATACCATGACCGGCCACTGGGAAATGATGGGCATGTACATCACAAAACCATTTCAAACGTTTACCGATACGGGGTTCCCTGAATCGTTGATTAAAACCTTAGAAGCAAAAACAGGGCGCAAGATTGTTGGCAACAAGGCCGCCTCAGGGACTGAGATTCTAGATGAACTCGGGGAACATCAACTAAAAACAGGCGATTTAATTGTATACACCTCCGCCGACAGCGTCTTACAAATCGCGGCTCATGAGGAAAAAATTGGATTAGATGAACTGTATAAAGCCTGTGAAATCGCCAGAGAATTAACCTTAAAAGAAGCCTATAAAGTTGGTCGTGTGATTGCCAGACCATTTTTAGGCGATAAAAAAGGGTCGTTTGAAAGAACCGCAAATCGTCATGATTATGCGTTAAAACCATATGAAAAAACCACGCTTAATTATTTAAAAGAAGCGGGTTATGATGTGGTTGGCTTTGGTAAAATTGCCGATATTTATGATGGTGAGGGCATCACCAAAAGCATCAAACAAGCCGATAACGATGAAGGCATGGCAAATTTTACAGACTTTGCCTCAAAACCATTTAATGGCCTAGCGTATTTAAACTTAGTTGATTTTGATGCTAAGTACGGCCATCGCCGCGATCCAAAAGGCTATAAAGAAGCCTTAGAAGCTTTTGATAAACAACTGCCGGCGCTTATCGAAAAACTTGGGCATGATGATCTATTAATGATCACCGCCGATCATGGCAATGATCCGACCCACACCGGCACTGATCACACCAGAGAATACGTGCCACTGCTGATCTATAATCAAGCTTTATCAGGTAAGGCAATCGCTGAGCGTGAGACGTTTGCCGATGTTGGTGCGACCATCTCTGATATATTCAACGTCACCTTTCCTTCAAACGGCGTGAGCTTTTTAAAAGATCTTAAATAATCTGTGAGGTATGAACCGCTCAATGTTGAGCGGTTTTTATTTGGTTTGTTAACAGACGCGCTTGCGGTGCATCTAAGGGTAAGTATGTGGATAAATAAAAAAGACTCAGCGATAATAATACTGTAAGCGTCAACTGAAGGACGTATTGAACGAAGCCACAATCACTTGGTAAAATAATAACCAAGAAAGAAGGTGGCTTTTAAAATGGATTTAGAGAAGAATCGAAAAAGATGGAAAAAATTACTAGCCGATCATCAAGACTCAGGAAAGACGATTAAGCAATTTTGTTTAGAGCACGATGTCAAGGTCCATCAGTTTCAATACTATAAGAAACGGTTTAAACAGGAAGCTGTTCAAAACGAAACTGAGAACTCTAATTTTGTGGAAGTTGTTCAACCAGACATGATTGTGGATAGTCAAATATCTATGAATCTTAATGGTCTTGATATTAAGATGGATTACCCTAATCTAGTCAAATTACTTAAAACGGTGAAACAGCTTGATTAACTTAGATAAGATTGACAAAGTGTATCTTTATATTCCACCAGCCGATATGCGAAAAGCGGTGAATGGATTATCAATCATCATTGAAACTGATATGGGACTAAAAATATCAGATAATACCTTGTATGTGTTTTGTAATAAGGGGCATAATATGTTAAAAATCCTACATTACGATCATGGGTTTTGGTTATATTACCGAAAACTTGAAAAAGGTAAGTTTAAATGGCCAGATGCCAGTGGTGAAGTTACCGTGACATTTGAGGAGTTAAAATGGTTTATCAACGGACATGAATTAAGACTGGTTGAGCGCAAATATGAACCCTTGAAAAAGGGTGTGTTTTATTGAAATAAAACGGTTAAAAAGCTTTTAATTTAGCCGTTTTTCTGGTATAATATTAAGTGTAAAAACAAGTGAAAAGAGGTGTATTTTCGTGACTGAAATCGAACGTGAATTACTAGAAAAAAACAAACAATTAGAAGCGCAAAACGCACAGCTTTTAAACGAAAATAA
>PWKX01000208.1 GCA_003559585.1 Mollicutes bacterium
GCCATAAGATCGTATTGTTTATATAATCTTTTATGTTGTAATAACGCAACATCTTGATGTTTCATGATACTCATTTTGATGAGTGTATAGATTGAGACTAACGTGATCATTACAACGAGTAGGTAAGCCACTTTGATATTGGTGTTAAAACTTAATGTAGGCAACCGAAGCCTCTGGCCAAGATATGAAAACATATCGTTAGTGGTGGTGTTATACAGTGCGTTAAACACTTGCCTTCTTTCATCAGCAAAAGACATGAGCGTGATAAAAAAAAGCGCAAGCAAGACAACTAGAACCTTGCGCTTTAATGACATGTTGATGGTGTTTTTTGAAGACAACTTTCGTTTCATATTATCAACTCAAATTGGTTAAAATATCCTCTAAATCATCTTGATCAACAAGCACATCACGCGCTTTTGAACCTTGATTGGCTGTCACAATACCGGCCGCTTCTAATGATTCAACGATGCTTTGTGCGCGGTTAAAACCAATGTTAAAGGTTTTTGATATTTTATTAATGGATGCTTCTTGTCGGCTAACCACAAAGCGGGCGACATCGTCAAGCAGATCATCATATTCAAAGGTTTTACTGGCGCTTTTAACGAGCGCTTCTTCGTTAAATAAATAGTTGGGGCTGGCTTGGTTTTTAATGAACTCAACCACCGCATCAATATCTTGGTCTTTAATATAAGCACCTTGTAAGCGCTGTTTACTTTGACCTGATGGTGCGTATAGCATATCTCCATGACCAAGCAGTGTTTCAGCGCCGGCTGAATCAATGATGGTTTGTGAGTCGATGTATGAGCTGACGCTAAAGGCGATGCGGGTAGGAATGTTAGATTTAATTGTTCCTTTAATGATGTCAGTTGAAGGACGTTGTGTGGCAACAAGCAAATGGATGCCACAGGCTCTTGCTTTTTGGGTGATGCGCATGATGGATTCTTCAACGACTTGTGAAGCGACTGTCATTAAATCTGCCAGTTCATCCACAACAATCACAATATATGGCAGTTTTTCAGCTTGATCTTCTGTTTTTTCGTTGTATGATTCGATGTCTCGTGCGCTTAGTTCTTTAAAGGTTTTAAAACGTCGTTCCATTTCATCAACGACCCAGTTTAAACTCGCAGCTGCGGCTTTCGCATCGGTGATCACTGGCGTTAATAAATGTGGAATGTCGTTATAGCTACTGAGTTCAACCATTTTAGGATCGATTAAAATCATGCGCAATTCATTTGGTTTATATTTTAATAATAAACTCATGAGCAAGGTGTTGATACAAACACTTTTCCCTGAACCGGTTTGTCCGGCTATTAAACCATGTGGCATGGATTTAATGGGCGCATAGACTGGTTTACCCTCAATGTCTAAGCCAAGCGCTACCGTTAAAGGTACTGAGGCGTTTTTGAACATCGAACGGTTAACAATATCTAAAAAATGCACCGTTTGTTTAACTTCATTGGGCACTTCAATGCCTACTGTCTTTTTACCCGGAATTGGGGCTTCAATGCGAATTTCTTTAGCTTCTAAGGCCATTTTCAAGTTGTCGTTTAGATTGGTGATTTTGTTGAGTTTAACCCCTTTTTCGACGGCGATTTCATACCTTGTAACCGTTGGGCCTTCCGTGTGAGAAAACACCCGTGCACCAATGTTAAATTCTTCAAAGGTTTCATTGATACGGTTGGTTTGTTTTTCAATTGACTCACTTAAATCCACCGGGTCATAATCAGGCACACTAAGCAATGAGATGGGTGGGATTTGATAATTTTCATAACGTTCAAGCCCTGATTTAACGGTTTGTTTGGTTTTATCAACTTTTGGTGGTTTATAGGCTGGTTTAGGATTAGCTTCTGTTTTTTCAGGTGTTTGCTCTACTGCCTTAGGTGTCTTTTGTGCGGTTGACAAAGAGGCTGGGGTTTTATTGTGTGAAGCGGGTGTGGTTTCTTTTGGTGGTTCGTTTGATGGTTCTTGATGTTTAACGGTTTCATTGGCCGGTTTATGCTCAGGTGCATGATCATCATTAAACGTGTCACGTGGTTTTTCTTCTTGCGGTTTAACCGTTTGCTGCCAAGTAGGTTTGGTTGTTGGGTTTTGGGTTTCTTTTGGTGGTTCACTGTGGTCAATTATGGTGGCTTCAACCACTTTATGTTGTTCGTGCTTTTTTGTTGGATTTAACACTTCATCTAAGTTTTTGCCGCGAACAAGGTCAAATTCTGGATAAGCCGTTCCGTATCGTTGGATGCGTTGTTCTTTGGTCATTCTAGGTTTGGTTCTAAAGGCGTCCATTTTATCTAAGTTACGTTTATGGCTTGTTTTGACAGGGATAACCACGTCATCTTTTACGTTTTTACCAAAAATCGGTGAAACAAACTCGCTTTTTTGATACTGTTTTTTTTGCTCTTTTTCCTTAGTGGTGATTTCATACACTTGAAAAGGCCTCTCATCAGGCGTTCTTTTCTTAGGTGGGATCATTTTTCTTTTTCGTTTAAAGAAGAACATAGTTCGAGGCTCCTTTCAATAAAAGTTATGACGTCTTCTGGATGCTTACGCTCTTTATTAATCAACCTATGTTTTAATGCGCCTTGATAAAAAAACATAAAAGATGGGACGCCGTATACTTGATAGTGCTTAAACAGTTCAGGACAGGCGTGTCGTTTGACCGCTGCAAATGTGATGGATTGAAATGACTTAACGATGGTATCCATGAACGTATCTAAATAATCACAATCCATACAGACATCACTTTGAAAGACTAAAATAACACGGTCTGTTTGTTCTAAGAGATTAGAAACCGAAGCTAAATCATTGAGCGTCTTCATGGTCTTCTCCTGCTTCTAAGGCTTTGAGTTCCTTATCAACAAAATCAAACTCAATTTCTTTATCAAACAGCTTTTTAGAATAGACCGATGAGGTTTCCTCACCAACAATGCCGATCGTTAAAAGCGCAATGCGTTTGGTCACAAAATCAACGCTGGTGTTAACCACAAGTTTTCTAAACCAGTAAGCCGGGTTAAATAGATTAACAGCGCCAAGGGTGAATTTAACCGCTTTGTTTAGGTGTTTGTTTTTTGCGGCTTTAACCAATCTGTTTTGTTCGATTTGTCGTTTACGCTCAAATAACTGAACCAACTTTGTGACTCGAATATTTCTTGTGTTTTTTAAGAGTGGTTGTTCTAAAATACCATCCAACCGTTTTGTGATGTATTGGTTTAGCTCAAGCATTTCATCAATGGATAGTTCTAACATAGGATATTTTGATTTAGGAAAGTGATAACCGGCAATTTCTTCAACGAGTTCATAAGATAAATCAAAAACCAGTTTGCCGTACCCTTTTGATTTCTTTTTATATGCTTTTTTAAATGCTTCTTGTTTATCTTTTATTAAATCTTTTAGTGCTTCTTCATCCACCGATTCAACCGGTTTATTTACATGATCTAGATCGAGGTTTTTACCGCGAACAATCAAATATATGTATAAAATAGTAAATAAAATAAATCCTGATAGGATGCCTAGTAAGAAATTTATCAGGCCACCAAACGATAATTCGGGCATGTTATCACCTCTTAAATTATTATATCATATCTTCCTTACTCTGCGTGTGATTCTCCAAAACATTTACCCGAATGACTTGAGATATGAAAAGCCCCTTAAAGTAGTGTCCTGCTAGATGATTCATGGGCAGTGTCTACTTTAAGGAGATCATATCAAAAGATGGTTCTATCACATACTTATGATTATATGTTTTTCTTATCATCAAGCGGTTCGATAATCATTGTATTTGCAAGCTTTTATTCCCAGGCTAGTTCATAGATTTTTTTTGCATCTTTAATGGTCAATGTTTTAAATGAACCAAATGATTGCCCTAGGTTTTGTTCTAGTGTTTTTAGTAGCTTAGGTATGTCTTCTTTTTTCGCACCAGCGTCTTTTAGTGTTGTTGGCATGCCAATGTCTTTGAAAAATGATTTCAGACGTTCAATGCCTGTAAGGGCTACTTCTTTTTTATTAAAATGGTTTTCTGGAACACCAAAGGCTTTGGTGGCTAAACGATAAAATCTTTCAATGTCTTCTTCAAGGGTATATTGCATATATGCTGGGAACATCACAGCTAACCCAGCGCCGTGTGTCATGTCGTATAAAGCACTGAGTTCATGTTCTAATCCGTGTGTGATCCAGTCTTCTTGTCTGCCCACACCTAATGAACCATTATGAGCGATGGTGCCTGCCCAACAAATCGTAGCTCTAGCTTCATAATCGTTGGGTTCTTTCATGATGGTGCCGGCGGCTTCCATGATGGATACCAAGGTGGCCTCACATAAACGATCGGTCAATATCACGTCTTTTGTTTTTGATAAATAGCGCTCAAAGATATGAGACATCATATCGACAATGCCAGCAGCTGTATGCCATATAGGCAAGCTCATCGTTAACTCAGGGTTAATGATAGAAAATTTAGGTCTTAGTAAATCAGAACCCATACCGCGTTTTAAACCAGCACTTTCTTTAGTGATGACTGTGGCTGAAGAACCTTCAGAACCAGCTGCAGGAATTGTTAGGATTGTGGCAACAGGTAAGGCTTTTTCAACCGAAGCCTTTCTATCAAAAAAGTCCCAAAAATCACCATCATACAAGGCACCGGCTGCAATCGCTTTTGCTGAATCGATCGCTGAGCCGCCACCAACGGCTAATACAAAATCACAGTGTTCTTTTTTACACAGTTCAATGCCTTTATACACAAGCGCATCAACTGGATTAGGTTTGGCACCACCGAGTTCGACATAGTCGATGTTTTCTGCTTGAAGTGCTTTAATGACGCTCTCATAAAGACCGCTTTTTTTAATGGAGCCACCACCATAATGAATAAATACTTTCTTAGCATTATAACGTGTTAAGAGTTTTCCGACTTCTTGTTCTGTTTCTTTTCCAAACACAAATTCTGTTGGGCTATAAAATTTAAAGTTTTCCACTTTATCACTCCTCACTAACCATTATAACATGTTTTTCAAACTAATAAGTTGCCTCAAAACATTTGCCTTGTGCGTGTGTTTGTGCGATAATTATGGACGGTGATAATATGAAAAAACATTTAATAGCGCTTGATTTAGACGGCACACTGCTTTACGACTGGAAAACATTGAAAGATGAAACCAAACAGTATTTAATGGACTTGAAAGCTCAAGGCCATCATCTTGTCATTGCGACTGGTCGCCCCTTTAGAAGTGCCATCATGTATTATGAATTACTTGAATTAAACACACCGATTATTAATTATAATGGTGGATTAATTACTTGGCAGAACAACCCTGATTTTGAGGAAGTCAACATTACCGTTGATAAAGAAGCTGTGATTGATATCATGCAGGCTTGTGATGAACATATCGACAATGCGTTTTGTGAAATCAAAGATGATATTTACTTAAAAGAAGAACGTGAAGACATCATGGATTTACTCCATTATTTTGGTAATGCCACGCTGAATGTCGGTGACTTAGCAAAAACACTGCCAGGAGACACCAACGGTATGATCATTGTGGCTAAGAAAAACCACGGGTCATACATTGAGGATTATGTTAAGAAACATTATAGTAATAAGTTATTAACCCGCAATTGGGGTGATGCGTATAATTTTATCATTGAAGTATACACCCCTTATACCAATAAAGGCCGTGCTTTAAAACATGTTGCTAAAGCCTTAGGGGTTGAGCGCAAGCACATCATTGCCATCGGTGATGGTATGAACGACCTTGAAATGATTGCCTATGCCGGTACTGGGGTTGCGGTTGGCAATGCCCATCCTGATTTAAAGGCGATTGCTGATGTGGTAAGTCCTTATACGCATCAAGAATCGGTCATTGAACGGGTATTAAGTGATTATTTTTCAAAAAAAGAGGAGGGTTCAGATTAAAATCTGAAGCCTCCTTTTCCTTTACCTTTGCCTCTTTTTTTCTTTTGAGTTGGCTGTTGCATGTTTTGCATGCCTTTTAGTGGGTTTTTAGGATCAAGTTGTGATGGATCCATACTTCCCATGCGCTTAACAGCTTGTTTTTGTTGTTCTAAGGTGTCAAGCAAACGATTAACCTCAGCCACTTTACGTCCAGAACCATTGGCAATGCGTCGACGACGAGATGCGTTTTTGCGAATGAGTTCTGGTTTTTTACGTTCTTCTTTGGTCATCGAACCGATTAGGGTTTCAATGTTTGTGAGTTGTTGGTCATCAACGTTGGCATTTTTCATCATTTTACCAGCACCTGGAATCATTTTAAGTAAGCCACCTAATGAGCCCATGCGTTTGATCATTTTTAGTTGTTTTAAATAATCGTTAAAGTTGAATTTTCCAGACATCATTTTTTCCATCATGTTCATCATGTCATCTTCATCAACATTTTCTTGGACTTTGTCGATTAAAGTTAGCACATCACCCATGCCGAGAATTCTTGAAGCCATACGCTCTGGATGGAAGACTTCAATCGCGTCTAGTTTTTCACCTAGACCCATAAATTTAATGGGTACATCCGTGACTTTTCTTAAAGAAAGGGCTGCACCCCCACGGGTATCCCCGTCGAGTTTGGTGATGATAGAGCCGGTGATGCCGAGTGATTGATGGAAATGATCGGCCACACTGACCGCGTCTTGACCGGTCATGGCATCTAAAACAAGAAAGATATCTTGTGGGTCGATGGTTGATTTGATGGCTTTTAGTTCATCCATCATGCTGTGATCAATGTGTAAACGCCCAGCGGTATCGTAAATAATGAGATCGAATTGATGTTCATTGGCGTATGATTGAGCACGTGTGACAATGTCAACTGGTTTTGCTTTTGTGCCTTCTTCATACACAGGAATATCTAATTGTTTACCAATCGTAACCAGTTGGTCTACCGCTGCAGGTCGGTACACATCAAGGGCGACTAACAGTGGTTTTTTGTGGTCATGTTTTCTAATATAATTGGCGAGTTTACCAGCAGTGGTGGTTTTACCACTACCTTGTAAACCAGCCAACATGATGTGGTGCGTTTTTTGTTTTTCAACTGTGAAGACACTGGTTTCTCCCCCTAATAAATCAGTTAAAGCCTCGTGAACCACTTTAACGACTTGTTGGGCAGGATTAAGCCCTTTTAAGATTTTTTCACCTGTGGCTTGTTCACGGATATCTTTGGTAAACGTTTTAACGACTTTAAAGTTGACGTCGGCTTCTAATAAGCTAAGGCGTATTTCACGCATCATCTAATCGATGTCTTTTTCTGTTAAACGTGCTTTACCTCTGACGCGTCTTAGCGCCATTTGTAAGCGATCTGATAGTTGATCAAAAGCCATGTTTATTCCAC
Source organism: Mollicutes bacterium (assembly GCA_003559585.1). Lineage (GTDB taxonomy): Bacteria > Bacillota_I > Bacilli_A > Izemoplasmatales > Izemoplasmataceae > B1SED10-225. The sequence continues at coordinate 7,320 of PWKX01000208.1, forward strand.
CTTTTCAAGTTCATTCAACAAATCCTTTATTGCTTGCGGGTCTGTTTGTGTTTTTAATTGTTCTATGAGGGTTTGGCGTTTGGTTGCTTTATCGTGCAAGCCAAGTTTCGCCTCGTAATCTAATAGTTTTTGTGTTGTTTTTTGAATGTGGTCATGAACCGCATTTCTTGAGATGTGATGCAATTCCGCTATCTCCTGTAACGAGTAGTTATCCACATAATAATGCTGCATCATGGTTGTTTGTTTATCGGTAAGTAATGGGAGATATTGGTCTAATAGGGCATTGATGCGTAGATGTTTTTCTAATGCATCCATTAAATCACATCCGAAAACAAGCCATATATGTATTCTTCAATATCAAAATATTCTAAATCATCAAGTGTTTCTCCAAGTCCAATGAGCTTAATCGGAATGCCAGTGGTTTCTTTAATGGCTAAGGCAATTCCACCTTTAGCTGTGCCATCAAGTTTGGTTAAAACCACACCGGTTAAATGGGTGACATCATTAAAGGTCTTCGCTTGTGATAATCCGTTTTGTCCTGTTGTCGCGTCTAAAACAAGTAAGGTCTCATGTGGTGCACCAGGAATTTCTCTCCCAATAACACGGTGTATCTTCTCTAACTCTTGCATTAAGTTTTGTTTGTTTTGAAGGCGTCCAGCTGTATCGCAAAGTAACACATCAATATTTTTTTCTTTAGCCATCTGAATCGCATCAAACATCACGCTTGAAGGGTCACTACCAGCAGCTTTTTCAAAAAAGTCACAGTTTACCCGTTCACTCCATGTGCGTAACTGTTCAATCGCACCAGCACGAAAAGTATCGCCAGCAACCATCATCACTTTTTTGCCTTCTTGCATCAACAAATGAGCAACTTTAGCAATGGTTGTGGTCTTACCAACACCGTTAACACCCACAAAAAGTAAGACGCTTAAATCGTCACTAAGTTGCAAGTTTGTATCGACAATATCTTCTTGAACATAGCGTTTAAACATTTCTTCAACGATGATTTCTTTTAAATCTTCAGGGGCTTTGATTGCTTTTAACTCAACTGTCTGACGCAAGTGATTAACAAGTTTAATGACAGTATCGACCCCCATATCAGCCATGATGAATAATTCTTCAATATCATCATAAAGATCATCAGATATGGTTTCGTTGTTCGCAAGAATATCATTTAACTGATTAAAGACACTCTCGCGTGTTTTTTGCATCCCTATATGGTACTTCTGTGCTTTTTCTTTACGCTTTTTTGATTGAAATAGCTTTTTAATTAAACCCATTGTCACACGTCCTTTTTTTAACCAAAGGTATTATATCACAAACCGCTGTGTAAAAAAATAACCCTTTATAAAAAGGGAAAATCCGCCTCGCGGCGGATTAAGGAAGGGGATGTGTGAATAATTAAATTATTCACCATGCTATGTAAGGGATAAAACGCAACTTCTCAGTTGCATGGATATATTATCACAGGTCTGAAAATCTGTCAAGTTAGAAAATGCGGATTTTTTTTATGGTTGTTAGTCTTCTTTTTTAACGGTGTTACATTCAATGGTTCCATCGGGTAATTCAACCATAACATCATCAATATCATCACAGGTTTCACCGGTTGGTTTACCTCTTAAGATGTTTTTACATTTCGGAAAATTATCACAAGCATAAAAGATGTTGCCCTTATTTTTCCCACGTTTAGCTTCGCGTTTAACAATCGTACCTTTTTTACATTTAGGACACGTCACATCGGTACTTTCAGGTTCTTGTTTTTCTTCATCTTGTTTGATGTATTTGCACTCTGGATAAGCACTACATGCTTCAAAGGTCCCGTATCTTGATTCGCGGTAGACCATGTCACTGCCACATTTAGGGCATGATTCGCCGGTGGTTTTAGGTTGTATTTTTTCCATCTTTTCATTGGCGTTTTCCACAAGTGGAATAAAGGTTTCATAAAAATTAGAAACAACGGCTTCTTGTTCGGCTTCATCGTGTGCGATATCGTCTAAGACTGATTCCATTTTTGCGGTGTAATCAACGTTGATGATGCGTTCGAAATATGATTCTAGTTTCTCAACGGTTAAGCGACCTTGTTCGGTTGGGGTGAACTTCTTTTGTTCAATGGATACATAGCGTCTTTTTCGTAATGTAGCCACGGTTTGTGAGTAGGTTGAGGGACGGCCAATGCCGAGTTCTTCCATTTCTTTAATCAGTGATGCTTCAGTGTATCTTGCGGGTGGTTGTGTGAAGTGTTGTGATTTTTCAATCGTCTGAGCTGTTAGTATATCGCCAACCTCAACGGTTGGTAATTTCGAAGTTTTTACAGATTCATAATCTTTATATACGCGTAAATAACCATCAAATTCTAAGCTTTGTGCTTTGGCTTGGAAAATGGTGTTTTGGTTTTTAAGGCGCATGGTATGTGAGTTTAATTTGGCTGGGGCCATCAGTGAAGCTAAGGCCCGCTCATAAATCATTTTATATAAGCGGTATTCATCTTTATTTAAGTAAGATTTTACTTGATCAGGATGATACTTAATGTCAGTAGGTCTAACGGCTTCATGGGCGTCTTGTGTATTTTTTTTGCCTTGTTTTTGTTTGATTTTACCAACATACTTTGAACCATATGTATTTTTGATATACGCTTGTGCTGGGTCGATAAACGTTTGTGACAGCCGCGTTGAATCGGTACGCATATAGGTGATTAAACCGACGGTTTCATCTTCGAGGTCAATCCCTTCATATAACTTTTGAGCGACCATCATTGTTCGTTGCCCGCTTAAATTCAGTTTGTTGGATGCTTCTTGTTGGAGCGCTGAGGTCGTAAACGGTGCTTTTGCTTGACGGTGACGCTCTCTAGTTTTAAGTTTGTGTACGCTAAAGGTTTGATCTAAAGATGCTAAAACCTTTGATGCGCTGGCTTCATCAGGTAAAACTGGTTTTTTATTATCGATTTTAGTAATGTCAGCTTCAAAACCATCAAATGTGGCTTTGATTTTCCAATACTCTTCTTTAATAAATGCTTCGATTTCACGTTCACGGTCTACAATAATCTTTAATGCGGCACTTTGTACACGGCCAGCGGATTTTGATTTAATCTTGTTTTGTAGTAGTTTAGATAGTTTAAATCCAATAATTCTATCTAAAATCCGTCTGGTTTCTTGTGAGCTCACTAAATTAAAATCGATATCGCGTGGGGTTTCAAAAGCTTGTTTAACAGCATCTTTAGTAACCTCATTAAAAATAACACGATGAAAAACAACGTCTTGTTTGACGTCTTTTAAGACTTCTTTTAAGTGCCAACTGATGGCCTCTCCCTCGCGGTCAGGGTCAGTGGCTAGGTAAATGTCTTGTACTTTTTTAGCGGCTGTTTTTAATGATTTAACGGTTGTTTGTTTGTCTTTTAAGACAGTGTATTGTGGTTTAAACCCGTTTTCAATGTCTAAGCCAAGGCCACCAACATTACTGATGGCAAGGTCTCTAATATGACCTTTTGATGAGAGTACTTCAAACTCATTTCCTAAATATTGCTTGATGGTTTTCGACTTTGAAGGTGACTCAACAATTACTAATTTTTCCATAACCTCAACTCCTGGACGTTATTATGGCATAAATGATAAAAGCGTGTCAAGAACGGCACGCTTTTATATATATAATAGATATATATATAATTTTTTTCTTATTTTTTCTTCGTAATAAAGGTCATGCGGTCTTTGCCTTGCATGTCTTTAATTTGAACGATATGCACGTTTTTAAGTTCTTTTTTGATCATTTTTCTAAGTTCTTTGGCTTTATCATAGGCGTGTTCAAAAGCGATTAAAAACGGATCGTTTAAGTATGGTTTGATATCTTTTAAGATCTTTCTATAAGGGTCTAATCCGTCTTTACCTCCGAACAGAGCTAAACTTGGTTCATGGTCTTTTACAATGGATTCTAAGGCCTCATCGTTTGGAATGTAGGGGGGATTAGAGATGATGACATCAAAGGTTTTGCCTTTCACAGGTTCTAATAGGTTGCCTTGTTTAAAGGTCACATCTGCACTCAAGGCCTCACTGTTAGTTTTTGCGACACTTAAGGCCGCTTGTGAGATATCAACAGCCGTGGCTTGTATGCGTGGTTCTTCTAAAGATAAGGTGATTGCCAAACACCCTGAACCAGTCCCAATATCTAGCAGTTCGATGTTGGTTTTATCTGGAAATATTTCATCGATAAACATCAAAGATTTTTCTGCTAATTCTTCGGTTTCACAACGAGGAATCATCACATCTTTGTTCACTTTAAAAGGATGTCCGAAAAAGACTTCTTCACCTGTGATGTGTTGAACGGGTTTAGAATGAATCACATAATCATCGACCGCTTTTTGAAATGCGCGGTAGTGATCAGTTGGCATATTGTTTGATAGATGTGTGTATAGTTCTGTGTTGGATAATTGTGAGAAATAAAGCAGTAAAATTTTGATTCCACTGGGTTCTTTGCCGTTATCAAGTGCATAGTGTTCGTGTACTTGTAAGGCTTCTTTGTATGTTGGCATATGTATACTCCTAATTACAGGTTTGTTTCGTTTAGTTTACGTTCATATTCTTCATTGATAAGCGCTTCGACGATCGTTTCTAGCTTGCCTTCCATCACGCGATCAAGTTGTTGGATGGTAAAGCCGATGCGGTGATCGGTCACACGGTTTTGTGGGTAGTTATAGGTTCTTATTTTTTCGCTTCTTTCACCGGTTCCGATTTTACTACGGCGAACTTCGCCTTCTTTTTCTAAACGTTCTTGTTCTATTTTGTCATGCAATCGCGCTCGAATGACCTTTAAGGCCGTGGCTTTGTTTTCATGTTGACTTTTGCCATCTTGACAGGTCACAACCAATCCGGTTGGTTCATGTGTGATTCTAATGGCAGAGTCGGTTGTGTTAACGCTTTGACCTCCAGCACCACTAGATCTAAAGGTATCAATTCTTAAATCACTCATGTTTAATTCAAGCTCGACATCTTCAGCTTCTGGTAACACAACCACCGTCGCGGTTGATGTGTGTACACGTCCTTGTGATTCGGTATTAGGCACACGTTGAACACGGTGAGCCCCAGATTCATATTTCATGTAAGCATAAACGTGATCGCCTTTAATGGTAAATTCAATTTGTGAGAAACCACCAGCGTCGCCTTCAACGGCATTTATAACCGAGATTTCCCAGTTGTTTTTTTCTGCAAAACGCTGATACATTCTATATAAATCACCGGCAAAAATATTGGCTTCATTTCCACCTGCAGCGCCTCTAATCTCAACAATAACGTTCTTTTTATCGTTTTCATCTTTTGGAATCAACATTTTTTGAAGTTTTTGGTCAAGTTTATGGTAAGTCTCTTTGTTTTCTTGGAGTTCAAGTTCAGCCATTTCTCTGATGTCTTCATCATCGTCTTTGGTCATTTCTTTTAAATCATCAATGCTTTGTTCAACCTCAAGGTACTCATCATAAACTTCAACGATTTTTTCAAGACCACGTAACTCTTTAGACAGTTCGGTCATTTTATCGATATCACGGGTGATATCTGGATCGCTTAATTGTTCATTAATCGCTTGGTAGCGGGCTTTTATTTTATCTAGACGTTCTTTCATCTAATCAACTCCTGGCCTATTATACTGCAGGCTTTAATAATTTTCAACCATTCTAGCTTTTGGATGCTTTTGTTTGCGTACGTAAAAATAAAGAACAAAGATGATAACCATGATGGTCCCTTTAAACACACTTGATAGTGAAATGGTCCACCAAATGGCGGCCATTGACCCAGCGCCAAGGGCGAAGGGGATTCTTAAGGCGTTGCCAACCATCCCAATCGTTGAGGGAATGACTGTTTTACCTAGGCCATTAAATGCACCAGCTGTGGTTAGTTCAATGATCATGAATATTTGTGAGATTGATATGATGCGTAAGTATTCTGCGCCGTAAGGTGTTGTTCCTGGGTCGTTGATGAAAAGGGCAAATAATGGTTCAGCGAAGAAAAACAATAAGGCGTTGATGGCTAACCCATATGGGACCAACAAGCGCATGCTCATTTTATACCCTAAGCCAATTCTTTCAATTTGATTTGCGCCAAGGTTTTGTCCAACAAAGGCGCTAAGCGCAACTTGAAAGCCTGAGGCAACCATCCATGATAAAGCTTCGATTTGTGAGCCAATCCGTGAGACACTCATCGCCACCTCACCAAAACTAGCCACCACCACCCCGACCACAATTGAGATTGAGGTCATTGCCATGCTTTGAATACCGACAGGTAAGCCTAGTTTTATGATTTTTAACATCGTATACCGATTGACGTATTTAA
>PWKX01000070.1 GCA_003559585.1 Mollicutes bacterium
AAACGGCTTTTATAGGTTTAAGTTAGAGGCAAATGATGCTGATCATATCACCATCACCAAACACATCATGATTGCCACCTCAAGAGACCCTGAGGTTAAACAATCACCACTGATGGATGTGGTTAAAACCTTTATTAATACGGTTAAGGATGTTTCATATGAAGCCATAGAATTAGAACACATTAAAGCCTACCAGGCAGCATTTGAACATCTCGATGTCAAAATCGACGGTGATAAAGAGATTGATGGTTACTTAAGGTATGCCAACTATCAAACGTTAATCAGCGCCTCAAGACACGATCATGTTCATTCATTATCAGCCAAAGGCTTAACTGGTGAAAAGTATAACCAGTTTGTTTGGTGGGACGCTGAGAGTTATCAGCTACCCATTTTCACACGCAGCTACCCTATCATCACAAAACATGCCTTAATGTACCGGTATGAAAGACTCGAACAAGCCAAACTTAATGCCCAAGAAGCGTCTTTTAGAGGGGCAAAATACCCATTTGTCTCTAGTGTTAAAGGTGATGAAAAAGTATGGCCTTATGCCAGACACCCCTTTATGCAAATTCACATTAATTCTGACATTGCCTATGCGGTGATTGATTATTTTCGCCATACCGGCGATTTAACGTTCATGAAAGACTATGGCTTTGAGATGTTAAAAGCGTTATCCCTTTACTGGATAGACAGAATCACATGTGATGATCATCATTGTGAGATTAAAACAGTCACGGGCACAGACGAACATCATCCGTATGTCGATAACGATGCCTACACCAACTATTTGACACACTATGTTCTAAAAGAAACTAAGCGGTTAAATGAATCTTATCAGTTATCGATGTTTTCAAAAGACGATGAAAACACCTTAAATACCATCATAAACACCTTAAAACGACCCGTTGCAAACAATGGTTTGATTCCGCAGTTTGATGGTTACTTTGATTTATCGAGAAGTTTAGAAGTTGTCGGCCACGGTGCCGCAAAAGGCTTTCAAATGAAAGAATCAGGCTTATATCAAAACAGTCAAATCATTAAACAACCAGATGTGTTATTACTCTATAATTACGTTGATATTGACATAGATAAACACTCATATGCACAAAACTATGATTACTACGAGCGTATGTGTGAAAAATCTTCATCACTCACATATCCTGTGCATGCCATTGGTGCACTGGATAATAACCGGTACTTAACCTTTTATGAGTACTTCAAACAAAGCTTAATCCTTGATATCGCTGATTTACACGGTGGCAGCTGGCAAGGCTTGCACTCTGCTTGTTTAGCCGGTGGATGGTTCACGGTTTATAGAGGTATCTTCGGGATATCACACATCAACAATAAACTACATATGAAACCAAACCTACCACCATTCTTTAACCGTGTCACATTTAAATTTATGTATCAAGATGTGATGGTGCATGCAACACTTGATGAAACACACTTACGCTTAAAAACCGATGGCACAAAGGTGATTAATCTTTATATTAATGAAAAGCCTCACACCATCAATCAACACCTAGAGGTGATGATCCATGGCTAACATTCAAGCGGTTATCTTTGATTTAGATGGCGTGATTGTCCATACTGATAAGTTTCATTATCAAGCGTGGCAACAATTAGCTGATGCTTTAAACATTGAATTTAATGAAGCGGTTAATCATCGAATGCTTGGTGTCTCAAGAATGGAAAGTTTAGACATTCTCTTAGAAGCATCACCAAACAAGTATCCTGACACATTAAAAAAGCAATTTGCCCAACAAAAAAATGATATCTATAAACAACTGCTTAACGATCATTTAAGTGAAAGCAATGTGTCTGGTGATATCCTAGACATTTTAAAAACACTAAAACATCACAAGATACCTTGTGCGATTGGTTCATCGAGTAAAAACGCCCGGTTTATCTTAGAAAAAATAGGGTTACTTAACGCTTTTGATGTCATCGTGGATGGCACTGATATTGTGAAGAGTAAACCGCATCCTGAAGTGTTTTTAATCGCCGCAAGCAGCTTAAAAATAAAGCCTGAGAACACGCTTGTTGTTGAAGATGCCCTATCAGGTGTGCTGGCGGCAAAAGCAGGCGGCTTCCCCTCTTATCATGTTGGCCATGCCTATGAAAGTTTAGGAAAGCCTGGAGTAAAAACCTTAACACACGAAGCTTTTAAATCATATATCCTGGAAGGTGAAACCTTATGAAAAAAATTAGTATGAGTATCTTAAGTTTAATGATTATGATAACGTTAGCCGCCTGCGGCGGTTCAACCAGTAGTGGTGATGTCAAAGTCATCACCGTTGATGCGGGTGGAGACATTGGTAACTTTAACACAACCCCATCCATGACAGAATCTAGTGCCAATCCATTTCCTTATAATACCCTTGAGGTTTTAGCTGAAGAGTGGATGGATTTAAATCCTGATTATGAAATCGTGATCAATTCGACATCAAACAACGGTGACCGTCAAGTGTTGGTGCCTCAGCTAAATAACCGCCGTGCGCCTGATATCTTATTTCAAAATGGGACCGTCATTAACTCTGATTTAGGCAAAGGTTACTACGTTAAAATGAACGATTACTTGGAATCGCCGAATCCATACATTGAAGGCAATGAGCGTTGGGCTGATATTTATGTTGAAGATGAATTAGCCACAACCATGGCCTCAGATGGTGGGTATTATTACACATCACTGGAAAGAATTCCTGTGGGCATCATGGTGAACCTTGATATTTACAACGACGCTGGTTTAGATGACTTACCACTAAACTACACTGATTTCTTACATGCGTTAGAAGCGATGTACAATCTAGAGGATAAAGAAGCATACGCAACCACGTATACCTGGTATGACATTGTCTTAGAAGCCAATATGTTTTCTAACCTTTTACCTGAGGTTGATGTTTTACGCCCTAACGGCATGGCTGATACAGAAGAGCTTGTTAGAGCCTATGAACTGGGGCTCTGGGAACCTGGTTTAAACACCGATGGTGATTTAGAGGGCAACTTACTTTATGAATACATTAAGTTAACCAAAGCTAAAACTGATTTTTATCCTAACAACTGGCAAAGTTTTGATGCTCAAACTCAATTTATCAATGGTAATTTAGGCATGATTGAAGTCACAGGTGCTGAACTTAGACGCATGTCAATCAACCCAAACATTGACTTTGAATGGGAAGTTATGCCTTTCCCAGATGTGACCACTGACGATCACCCTGATGCGGGCACACCTGTGGTTAGAGGTAGTGCTGGTTTAGCCACATCATGGTTCATCACCAATTCTGCGATGGATAAAGGTGTTGAAGATGCGGCAGCTGATTTCTTAATGTTTATCACAGCCCCACAAAACAACAACCGTTTAATTGGTGATTTAAAAGGTGGCATGCCTTTAAACCCAGATGAAGATACTGAAATCGCCTCATACTTAGAAACTTTAGTTGAATACTATTCAGCTGATATTGAAGCCGCTAGAGATGGCGAACGCGTATTTTGGGGTGCTTTTACCCACTGGGAAAACTTAGGCTATTCATATTACAC
>PWKX01000160.1 GCA_003559585.1 Mollicutes bacterium
CTTCCATACTAAGTATAAACCGTAACTCGTTGCTTTTTGACGAATCATATTGCGATCCCCAGCAAAGTGTTGTTTAACGGTGGTGGTTTTACCTTCAAAGCAAACACCAAAGTATACGGTGCCTACAGGTTTATCTTCCGTCCCACCATCAGGACCTGCGATACCAGAGACACTTAAAGTGACATCTGCACTTGTTCTTTGTGCGAGTTGATAGGCGAGTTCATACACACATTGGTCGCTCACAGCGCCATAGCGGTCCATGATGTGTTGGTTGATGCCTAATTGTTTGATTTTAGCTTGGTTATCATAAAGAATGTAGCCTTCTTTGTATACTTTAGACACACCAGGCACATTGACAATCCGTGAACTAATCATCCCGCCAGTGCAAGATTCAACCAAGGCTATGGTCCGGTTGGTATCGATGAGTGTATGGATGATTTCCGATTCTAAACTTTCATCATGTGTGGTGACGATATGGTTAGAAAACAAGCTTTTAAAACGTTTTAATGCTTGGTCAAGCGTTGTTTCATCTTTGGTTGTGAATATCACTTTAATTTCGCCTAAACCAGCATATGGCGCAATGCTAACCTCAGGAAAGGCTTCATATAACGGTTGCATTTGTGCTTCTAAATCACTTTCACCAAGGCCAACCAATAAATAGCCCTTTTGAAAGGTTGTGCCATTCAGTAATGGTTTTAAACGGTTTTTAACATCTAATAACATAGGTTGTAATTCTGTAGGTGGCCCTGGTAATAAGACAATGATTTGATCTTCCACACGCATCAGCATTCCAGGTGCGGTGCCCATCGTGTTTTTTAAGATTTCAGCATCTTTAGGAAAATAGGCTTGTTTCTTATTGGTTGCGGGCATCGGTTTGCCGCGGTCTTCAAAATAATGTTTGATGTCCTCATAAACAGATGGTATAAGCGCTAAGGGTTTGTTGAAAAACTGACAGACACTTTCTTTTGTTAAATCATCATGGGTAGGGCCTAAGCCACCCGTGAAAATGATTAAATCCGATGTAACTTGCTTTAACGTTTGTTTGATTTTTTCTTGATCATCAGCTAAGTTGATGGCGGCTTCTGTTTGAATGCCCATCATAAAAAGTTGATTGGCAATGGTTGCTTGATTGGTATTGATGGTTTTACCCGTCATGATTTCATCGCCGATTGAAATTATGGTTGCTTTCATATTATCACCCTAAGACCATTATACCACTGTTTTTTTGATATGATGCGCCGAATTATACTAGATGTTAAAGCGTAAAAAAACACACCCTTTTTTAAGGTGTGTTTCTAGGTATTAAAGCGCGCTCATCAGTAACACCACGATAGCAATACTGGCAATGATCAGTCCAAGAATAAACGATAAGTGAATGATCATGTGACTTTTGTTGTTTAAATAGTATGCGGGATCTTCTTGTTTTGTTATTTTTGCGTATAGATAAAAGATAAGAAAAAATAGAAAAACAAAAAAGAAGACCATAAAGATAACCAGTGGTACAAACGTGATGACAAAATCTAATAATAATCCAACAATACCGGGTTCAAATGGGTTTTGGTCGAACACGCCGTGTAAGATTAACAATGAAAAGACTAAAATGGCAACGATTTTGTAGTGTTCAAATAAACCACCTGCTTTATATGACAACATTTTTCGTGGGGTGATGGTTTTAGTTTTAAAATACTGCACAAAAATATTGATAAAAAATGTGATAAAAAACAGCATTAATGTGACACGTAGGTAGTTCATTAAAAGATCCAGTTCATTCATTTTTCATGCTCCTTTAAACATTAAATCTAAACAGTAAAATGTCGCCATCTTTAACCAGATAATCTCGGCCTTCAAGTCGCATTTTACCTGCGTCTTTAACTTTTTGCATGGTTCCATACGACATCAAATCATCATATGCTGTTGTTTCAGCTCTGATGAAGCCTTTTTCAAAGTCGGAATGAATCACACCCGCACATTGACTAGCTGTCATGCCCTTTTTAAATGTCCATGCCCTTACTTCTTTTTCACCCGCGGTGAAAAAGGTTTGTAAGTTTAATAGTTGATAGCTAACGTTAATTAGACGGTTAAGTCCTGATTCATATAGCCCAAGTGATTCTAAATAGTCTTGTTTGTCGGCATCTTCAAGTTCGCTTAACTCGGCTTCTATTTGAGCACTAATTGTAATCGCTAAACTACTTTCCTGTTTCGCAAGGTTGAAGACTTGATCGACATAATCATTGCCTTCGTTATTAGACAGCATATCTTCACTAACGTTGCATACGTAAACCATCGGTTTTAACGTTAAAAAACCATAGCTTTTAATCATCGTTTTCTCTGATGGTGTTAAAGTTATTTTTCTGATGGGTGTGTTGTCCATTAGTGCCTCATAAATGGTTTTTAACAACGTGTATTCTCTGTCGATATCTTTATCCACTTTTAGCTTTGCTTTTTTTTCAATTTTAGGCAAGCGTTTCTCTATGATGTCTAAATCTGCAAAAATAAGCTCAGTGTTGATGGTTTCAATGTCTCTGATGGGGTCAATTGCACCATCAACATGTACAACATTGTCATCATCAAAGCATCGTACCACGTGCACGATTGCTTCGACTTCTCGTATGTGTGATAAAAATTGATTGCCTAAACCTTCACCTTTAGCCGCGCCTTTAACCAAGCCAGCAATGTCGGTGAATTCAAAACCTGTTGGTACCACAGATTTCGGGTTAATAATCTTTGCAATATCATGCAATCGTTGATCGGGTACGTTGACAATGCCAACGTTTGGATCAATCGTTGCAAACGGGTAATTAGCCGCATGGGCACCCGCTTTGGTAATGGCATTAAACAATGTGGATTTACCAACGTTTGGTAATCCAACAATTCCTGCGGTTAAAGCCAATGGTATCATCTCCTTATATACATCTTTACCATTGTACTTTAAATGCGGTTAAAGTGCAATGCTACTGCAGTGACTTTTTCAACTTAAAACTAATGATGTATCTTAACCCATCTTCTGTGGGTGCTTCTTCCATCACTTTAGTGGTAAAGGCTAATGCTTTATCGTTTAAACCAAGCTCTAGATGAGCAATGGCAATACCAGCATCAATGGCTTGAATGTTGTATTTGTAATTGCCAATGTATTTAGGTGATTCTTTTATGTATAGATGCAAATTTTTGCCCTCTAATAGAACACGCCAAGGTTGTTTATTTGAAGCTGAGGGCGCTTGTCTAACGAAGTCGAGTATTTTTGATAAAGTTGGTATTTTTGAACGTTTTAATGGCGCTGAGAAATTTTGATGGAAGAACAAGTCTTCAAACGGTTTGCGTTCATCAGATCCGGCAAATTTACGGATGGCTTGTTCTCTAAAACTCGGTTTTTCTGCGGGATAACCAACAGGTGTCACCGCTGGAATAAATGCGTTATCGTCTTCAATGATGTCAAATTGTTTGCGTTTAAAGGTGCCACCTAACCACACGGTGCCAAAGTGATGCTTGACCATGTTTAAAATGATGTGTTCAAAAATGTAGCCAAAATCAACCA
>PWKX01000180.1 GCA_003559585.1 Mollicutes bacterium
CCCCGAGCCGCGGCGAGGATGGGGAGGGGAAAATTCTCTCTACCACGGTTAAGCGGGTCATTGAAGAAGATACGGAGACACAAAATATCTTTTTGGGACTCTGTTCCAATTATTTGTGCAGCCTCAGGCCTGGAGATACCGTCAAAATGACCGGCCCCAGCGGCAAGCGATTTATTCTTCCTGAAAATGCCGGAGATTTTAACTACGTTTTTTTTGCTACAGGCACCGGCATTGCCCCCTATCGTGGCATGCTGACCGACTTGATGGAGCAGGGTGTTAGAAATCCCATAGCATTGATATTTGGTGCTCCTTATCGAACAGATATCCTTTATTACGACTATTTCCGCGAAATGGCCGCCAGGCATGATCACTTCCACTATCTTACTTCGATCTCCCGGGAAGGAGTGCGTCCCGATGGCACAAAAAACTATGTGCAATACCAGGTACAGGACGCACGGGAACATTTAAAGCCCATTCTGGAGCAACCTAACACGCTCATCTACGTTTGCGGATTGAAAGGAATGGAACTGGGCTTATACCAGATGCTCGCGCAGGAAGGGTATCAAAGCTATCTTCGCATTGCTGACGAAATAGCCGATATCTCACCTCAAAACTGGAACAGGGACGATCTGAAAAAACGGATCAGGCCTTCGGAACGGCTTTTCCTCGAAGTATATTGATGCGAGTTGCTGCGTATTCTTTCAAACAGGCGGAAGCAATGCCATCTGTAGTCCGGGTGGCATCACTTGTCACTCATGAGCGACTTCACGGCTCAGCACATCAGCTGCGATGGAAACAAAAAGAGCGGCAAGAAGTCCAACGGCCAACTCACCCCCCAGTCCGGCAAACAGAAATATGAGTCCCCCGGAAAGAGCACCGATGGTGGCGAAAATCATGCAATAACTCTGAGCCGGACCTGCTGCCCCTGTGAACCCCTTGTATATCCACCCGACCACAATACCTATAAAGACCAGCGTAACTATGGTTGCTATCATGTATTTTCTATTTAAGTAGTTGTACGATCTGATATGTTTTGAAAAATCAGCGTTAAAGATACACATTTTTCATGTCTGAGCGTAAAATAATCCATATCGATATGGATGCTTTTTATGCATCCGTCGAACAGCGGGATAATCCACAGCTGCGTGGAAAGCCTGTTGTGGTAGGCGGCTCACCCCATGGACGGGGAGTGGTCGCCGCCGCCAGCTATGAGGCAAGAAAATACGGGATTCACTCGGCCATGCCGTCAGCCCATGCCCTTCGGCTCTGCCCCGACCTGATCTTCATTCGTCCCCGCTTTGATGCATACAAAGCGGAATCACTGGCTATACGCGCTGTTTTTCATGAATATACTGATTTGGTTGAGCCGTTATCGCTCGATGAAGCCTACCTCGATGTCACCGAGAACAAAACCGGAAACCCGTCGGCAACACTGATTGCAAAAGAGATCAAACAGAAAATAAAGGACCAAACCGGCCTGACAGCCTCGGCCGGTATCTCTATCAATAAGTTTCTTGCCAAAATTGCTTCCGACCTGAAAAAACCGAATGGGCTGGCCCTTATTGCCCCCGATGAAGCGCTTGATTTTATTGCCGGACTGCCTGTTGGAAAATTTCACGGAGTCGGCAAAGCCACCGAGTCGAAAATGCACCGCCTGGGTATTCACACCGGCGCCGACCTTCGAACATGGACAGAGTGGGACCTGAACAAACACTTCGGAAAAGTGGGCACTTTTTATTACAACATCGCCCGCGCCGTGGATGAGCGACCGGTTAAAACCGAACGCATCCCGAAATCCATAGGCAAAGAAAAAACATTTGAAGAGGATGTCGATTCGGTAGAATGGATATCGGAATTCATCACGGAACTCAGTGACAAAGTGGCCAACCGGCTCAAACAGGAAGAAGCGGAAGCGCGAACCGTTACGTTGAAATTGCGTTATGACAATTTCGAAAGCATCACCCGCAGCTTTTCACCGGGGCGTCCGGTGTCACAGACCGAAGAGATCGCCGAACTTGCTGTACAACTGCTGCGAGATACCGAAGCCGGAAAACGGAAAGTCCGGCTGGTGGGTATTTCGGTTTCAGGATTCGTACGGGAAAATGCCGAAAATGAAGGGCGGCAATTGAAATTGCCACTGAAGTAGCACCTCTTCATGATCCCTTCATGGCTCCCGTAGACGTAATTGACGGTCAAAAAGGAGTACGTTCCTCCTCCATAACGGTCAACGGTTTATCTTCCGACCCGGCATAAAACACCACAATACGAGCGATGTCCTGACCTGTGTTTCTGCCGCTGTGAAGCACATCAACCACTTCGGATATCGCTTCCCCCTTCTCTATCCGGAAAGAGCGTCCATCCTCCAGTTCCACCTCCAGCTCCCCTTCAAGCATGTAGCCGAAATTGGGTACCGGATGATAATGCATGCCGGTTTCAGCACCGGGAGCGATTTCAATTACCACAACCGTTGCCCTGGCTTGCCCCTCCGGATATTGCAACATGGTTCCGTCCCAGCTTTTGCTAGTCTCCAGAATAACCGTCGACTGAACCTGCCCGCTATCGACGGAGGTCCCGTTTTCCCCGGAGTTATGGCTACAGGAGGAGACAACAAGAAATAGTAGTATCGAATATGTAACGATCATCATTTTTCTGTAAGGAGTATAATTTTTAATACTCTTTATCCATACTTCCAAAAGTATAAGCAATTCACGCATTGGTATTGTAAAAATCATATGAGCGATTTGTTTCCCAAAGAGGTCATTGACAATTCTCAGGAGAAGAATTTTTCCAAACATTCGGTCACATCCAAAGTAATATACACAACCGCCCTGGCAAGTGTAATGGCGGTGATGGCGCTTTTACCAATGATCAAGGTGGATGTCGGAGTACACAGCCATGGATTGATCCGGCCGGTAACCGAGGTGGTGACCCTCCAGTCACCAGGTTCAGGACATCTGGAAAAGTTGCTCGCCAGGGAAAACCACCCCATTAAAAAGGGGGGTCTTTTTGCCGTACTGGAAGCGCCGGAATTAGCCGAACGCATCCGGCACAATCGGGCCCGCCATCTGAAATTAACACAGCAAAGTGAAGATATTCATCTTCTTAAAAACACCGATTTTTCATCCCTTCACACTCGTGAAGCGATGCTTACTTCAACGAAATATCAACAGGATCTGAGCGAAGTTATACAACAGATATCTAATAAAAAAATGACGATCGAACGGTCACAACACCTGTTGCAAAGAGTAGCATATCTGTACGAAAGAAATGCCGGAAGCAAAGAGGCTTTGGAAGAAGCCAGATATACCTTGCATAAAAACAAGGGGCAATACCGGCTATTGATCGAACAAAAGAAAAATCAATGGAACCGGGACTTGGTCAGCATAGAAAAGGAACAGAAAGAACTCTATTCCGAATATATTCAACTGCAGAAGGAGCGGGATCGATATACCATTCGATCCCCGGTCACCGGAACGGTACAAAATATCTCCGGAATCTATCACAACAGCTTTGTGTACCACA
>PWKX01000138.1 GCA_003559585.1 Mollicutes bacterium
ACTAAAATCAACATATTGAAAATCAACATCTCTGATGCATTACGGATGTTTGATTGTTTTAAGATTGTTCTACCTAAAACAAAAAAGATAGCTGGATGGAAAATTAATAAATACATGCTGGTGATTTGTCCAAAAACATAAAAGAACCCATCCGATGTAAACAATGTTCCATATAAACCAACAACAAAAAAAAGCAACGACAAGAAGGCGATGACCACTGACTGTATAACTGCTTTTTGCATAATAACCGCCCCCCTGATATGGTTTTATTTATGTTCACCCAAAATTATAACATATTTTCGGTTTGCATGTGAACTTAATTTTACGCTTTATGCGCCGTTTTTAAATTGGTGTGTAAGAAATCGAGTGCCTGTTCATAACTTTTAAAATGTTGACCAGAAAACGTCCTGATGCAAGCTTTTTCAATCACCGAGGTATGTCGCCAATGTTCTTTGCGTGTTTTTGGATCGGTTAAGTGCACCTCTACAACAGGGACATCTATGGCTTGAATGGCATCATATAACGCATATGAGTAATGCGTTAAGGCAGCCGCATTCAAAATTATACCATCAAAAGCTTCTTGTTGAGCATAATGACATAAATCGAGGATGATGCCCTCAAAGTTTGTTTGCCGGATGTCTACTTCAACGTTTAACGCTGCTGCTTTATCTTGAAGGCGCGTTTCTAAATCTTGATACGTTTCATGTCCATAAAGATGTGGTTCTCGTTGACCTAATAAATTTAAATTAGGTCCGTTGATGATTAAAATACGCATGCATGGCCTCCTTAATACGTCTTAACATAACATCTTCATCTAACGTGTCTTTTTTAATGACGATGTCAGCATAAGCTTGATATAAATGTTCACGTTTTTCACTTAATTGTCGCCAAGCTTCTAACGATTTCGTCAAAGGACGATTTGTCATTTTGTTTGGGTTTATTAGTGTTGGGTCAAGGTCTAAATAAATGATAATGCTGTTTTGTTTTAATAACGGCATCAGATCACGTTGTTCGACGACACCCCCACCAGTAGAAATGATTTGTCCATGTGCTTTTGCGTGCTTTTTAAGAATCTGTTTTTCTATTTGACGGAAATAGGTTTCACCTTTTTGTTTGAACATCGTTTCAATTTGCATGTTTTGATTGATTTCAATTTCACGGTCAATATCAAAAAATTTACGGTTAAACTCAGTTTCAAGTTTACGACCATAATGGGTTTTACCACTAAAGGGCATGCCGATTAAACACGTGTTCCACAATGTGTTTTCTAATTGTTTAACATAATCACCAATGAATGGTTGATGCCCTAAAACAATGTGTTGTGTTAACGCAGCTTGTTCTACGAGTAGCGCTAAACCGTTATAAACTTTAACACCTCGATTTTGTCCTTCAAGTAAAAACATGGTTCTAAGCGGGTTATAAATCATATCAATCATCACCCGCAATGATGATAAAGCATGGTAAGGCAAATCCAGCAACGCTTCATTGTTTGGATACATGCCGACTGGCGTCGTGTTGATAAGAACCTCAGTTTTGTAATCGATGGATTGAATATCATATTCATCGTCGTTAGGATCTCTGGCATAAACTTTAAAATTTCGTCTACCAATATCAAGTAATGCATGTTTTGTACTGCTCATTGTTGCGCCATTTCCCAGTATTCCAATCGAAACATTTAAGTCTTTAGGTAGTTGCTTAGATAAAGTCTTTTTCAAAGCTAAGTAATCGGTATTATAACCAGTTAAAATACCGTTTTCTTTTTTAACAGTATTCACCACACCAGTTTTCTGTGCTGTATCATCTAAAACATCTAAATACTTGATAATATCTTGTTTATACGGATGGGTCACATTTAAACCTTTGAAAGATACTGAGGTTAAAAATGTTTTCAAATCATAGGTTTCATATAAATGATAAGTCATATCTTCATTTAAAGCTTCATGAACACGTTTAGATAGGCTATGTGAAATGCCTTTACCGAGTAATCCAAACATTTAAATCATCCCTTTTGTTGTGACTTACTCTGCGCTAAGATTGATTTGTAAACCGCTGCTATATAAACATAATACGTATGCTGTTTCATTTTATCAAATATAAATGCTTCACGATCACCTTGATACACAGAGGTGTGATTGGTCTTTTTTAAAAGGCCAACTTTGTTTGTTAAGGCAAAGCGTTTTTCAAGTGCATCGATGATGATGTCATCAAGATCATCAATTTGTTTTCTTAAATCATTTATTGTTGTCATAAAATACCACCTATAAAAAGTTTAAAAACAGCGGGAAACACCTTTATATAGACATATATTTATCTCAAAAGATTGAAGTAAAATAACGCTAAATAACAGATATCAAGGTAAAACCCAACTATTTCTTGTTTTGTTCATTATACTATAACAATGTTAAAAGATAAAAAAACATAACTGAAAGCGTTTTATTTTTGCATTGAATTTTAGGCATTTTTGTGTGATAATAAAACAGGAATGCCAACATTTAAATGGAGGAATAGGTTATGGAAAATCAAGATTTAAAGATTGCTCAACAAGCCAAAATGAAAGACATTGGTGAGATTGCAAAGAAGCTTCATTTGAAAGAATCTGACATTGAACGATATGGGAATCACAAAGCTAAAATCAAGTTAGAAGCACAAAAAGGGTTAAAAGACAAAAACGGCAAAGTTATTTTGGTAACTGCCATCACACCAACCCCGGCAGGCGAAGGAAAATCAACCACCACCGTTGGGTTAGGTCAAGCTTTTTCTAAAGTTGGAAAAGACGCGATTGTTGCATTAAGAGAACCGTCGTTTGGGCCTGTGATGGGTGTTAAAGGTGGCGCTGCAGGTGGCGGCCATGCACAAATTGTGCCAATGGAAGACATTAACTTGCATTTTACAGGTGATATTCACGCGATCACAACAGCCACCAATGCAATTTCTGCGATGATTGACAATCATATGCATCAAGGCAATGATTTAAACATTGATCCTAGACGCATCACTTGGAAACGCGCGCTTGATATGAACGATAGAGCCTTAAGACAAGTGACCGTAGGATTGGGTGGTGTCGGTAACTCTATTCCAAGAGAAGACGGTTTTAACATTACCGTAGCTTCTGAGATTATGGCGGTATTATGTTTAGCCACAGACATTCACGACCTTAAAACACGCATTAAACGAATCGTAATTGCGAACACTTATGATCGCAAACCTGTCACGGTTGGTGATTTAGGAGCTGAAGGTGCGATTACACTCATTTTACGTGATGCGATTAAACCAAACCTTGTTCAAACATTGGAAAACACACCGGCGCTTGTTCACGGTGGTCCATTTGCAAACATCGCTCATGGTTGTAACAGTATCATTGCCACAAACATGGGCCGTAAAATGGCAGATTATGTTATTACTGAAGCAGGTTTTGGGGCTGATTTAGGGGCAGAGAAATTTTTGAATATTAAAACCAAACAAGCTGGATTTGACCCAAGTGCGGTGGTGATTGTTGCGACCGTTAGAGCTCTAAAAA
>PWKX01000202.1 GCA_003559585.1 Mollicutes bacterium
GAATTAAGAGAAATAATAGAAATAACAGAAAGAGTTAAGAAAAGAAAGGGCAAATAGCCCTCTCTTCATTTCTCAATTAATTTGATTTTTACACCACTCACCCTTAGAGTTGTTCCTGCTGATAGAGTTATATTTTTATATTCTTTTTCATACATATCATTATCAGATATACCCATAATTGCGTTTATATTACCTTCTAAATAGTTGTCACTGCTGACATTGCCTGCTCCTGAGACAGCAACAATATCATACTTTCCCGCCTTGAAATCTTCTCCTGCTATGTAATTGCCACTTATTAATTCAAATGGAGATTCTACATATCTATTGTTTACACTGGCAGTTCTTGTATCTCCGTCCCAACCAATCTCTTTATCTAATAATTCTGCTACTTTTCTTAGAGGTAAATAAGTAGTTCCTTCATATAATATACTGTACGGAACTTCTTTTCCGTTATCCAATACATAACCTTCACCTAAATCTCCTTGAATAATTCCGTTAACTGCGATTTTAATTGAGTTGAATGCTACTTGGATTGTATTTGTTGTGCTTGCGTATGAGTTAATTGCTAACGTTAGTACAATTACTGTAACTACCCCTGCTAAATATCCTTTTAGTGTTTTCATAACTACCTCCTGGTTTTTGTTTTTTTGAGATTCTTAGGTTTGTAATTTTTGTTTATGATTTTTACTTCATCTAATATTATAGCATAAATAAGTTTGTTTTTCAGTGGAATATAGAAAATTTTCATCACCACCACCTCCAACTTAATCATAACATCATACATTATCAACATAAATAAGTAATTCTATCTATGCATATTAAACAAATATAAAAATAAATAGAACTATGGACGCACTTCAATACTATTTTTGCTATAATTGTTTTACACTGGATTAATCAGGATAGATGCGTTAGACTAGTAGATTTTACAGAATAACACCACAAAGTAAGATACAGGGATTATTTTCAATAACAAAACCTGCAACCTGCTATATGACATTAAATGACAGCTTTGAAATCTTGCAATGGTGCCGAAGGCGGGACTTGAACCCGCATATTCTGTCGAATGCTGGATTTTGAGTCCATTACAAATATTATGTTAATCTAAACCACATGAAACGCAGTATTAGTAAGGGTTTATACAATTGTCAACAGTGGTAGCAATTTGTTCATGCAGTGGACTTGGTTAATACAATATTGCGTGAGATTCAATTCCCAAAGCTCGCACTGGACTAGTTTTACAGGGTTTTTACTAGGACTAAATACTCATTATATCCTGCATTAAAAAGGTGTATAATTAAATTATGGAGGGGATCCAAATGAAAAGCGTAATTAATCTACGGCAACAAAGCGTAGACTTGGAATCGGGCATTTCTATGTTCTTAGAAGAGAAAAAGGATAATAATTTATCTGAATCTACTATTGAATATTATGACTATGTGTTGAGCAAAGCATTTTTGCCCATTATTGGCAATGTAAATGTGCATGACATTAACAAGGCTACGGTTACTGATTTTATTCGCAAGACTAAAAAGACAGGGGTACAAGTAAGCACTATCAATGTCAGATTAAGGGGTATTAGAGCATTTCTTAATTACTTAGAAGAGGAAGGATATTCACAACCTGTCAAAGTTAAAATGCTCAGAGATATAGAGAAGTCTGTGCAAACTTTCACCAAAGAACACATAGATTTATTAGCAAGAAAGCCAAAGATTAAGCAGTTTTGCGACATTAGAGACTGGGCAATGATTATGTTTTTATTGGCTACAGGCATAAGATTAAGTTCGTTTGTCAACATAAAGATAAAGGATGTAAATTTAGTCCAACGTGAATTGTTGATAACTCACACTAAAAACAAGAAAGAATTGCTGCTACCCGCAAGTAAAAGCCTGATGAAAATCTTGAACGAATATCTGGTATATAGAAAAGGCTCTGAAAATGACTATTTGTTTTGCAATGCTTATGGTGAGAAAATCCCTAAAAGGTCTGTTCAAGACAGGATAAAGAAATACTGCAAAGCAAGATTAGGTGTAACAAGCATAAGATATTCACCTCACACTTTTAGACATACATTCGCTATATTTTTTCTAAGAAAAGGCGGGGATATATTTACCCTCCAGAGTTTATTAGACCACGCTACACTAGATATGACACGTAAATATTTGAATTTGTTACCCGAGGATTTAAGGCGGGAATATAATGATAAAAATATATTAGATAATGTAGTAACTGTTAAGCAAGGCAGGAAGAGGCTTTAAAAAGTCTCTTTTTTTATTTATAAAACTCTTGACTTTATACCGCAATATGTGGTATAATATAATTAGAGAGGTTAACCAATAAATAATTTTTAGGAGGTATAACATGAGATTAGAAGATATTAAAAAAGCCCAATTTAAAAAGACAAGTAGGGGATTAGAGTTATTTATTAATAACGAACTTATTAAACATGAAACAGTAAAGAAACATGAAACACATACATCCTGCTCTCTACTTGAATACGACATAGAAGACAGCGAACTAAAATTAAAATATGTGATGGGGACTGGATGGGCTCTCGTTAATTCAGGAAATCAAGTAGAAATTAGCATAATAGATTTTATAGAAGAAAAAGTCGAAGAAATACAAAAGCATGAAACAAAACTTAACTGTAAAGTAGGTGACAAGGTTAACATCGACGGAGAAACACTCACAATTAAACAAATAGGTGGCTATTTTGATGACATAGACTACGGGGCTATGTACAAACATATAGTATTATTTGAAGAAAGTGAAAAAAATATCAGCATTAACGAACTACAAAATATAGATAAAGATGGTGAAGGTTATGAATAAAGCAATCAAGACATCAATCAGGATGTCAAAAGAAACAAAAGATAAGTTAGAATATATATCAAACAAAAACAACAGGTCGCAAACGCAAGAAATAGAATGGTTAATTAGTGAGGAGTATAACAATATGCTCCTGAAGGAATCAGATGAGATGAGGAGGAGAAATTTAAGATGATTAAAAAATAAAATTAACCCCTAGAGTTTCTAGGGGTCTTTTTTTATTTATCTAAAGTGTTTTTAGCTCCACTATATAACCCACTCGCTGAAAGCCCTATAAATATACCTATAACCACACCTGACTTAATATCATCTCCAAGTAGAAACATACCTGCTAATAACCCTAAAATTAAGTTTAAAATAGGTATATATCTATTATTTATACCTGCTTTTTTAAACACTTCTGAAATACCTATGATTAATCCCACAATATAAATACCTGCAAACTCCATAATATCACCCCTTATATCCTAAAATCTTAGCAGCTAAAGCTAATGATTCACCTCTTGTAATGTAATCATCATAACGTTTTTCGTCTATTCTAATACCTTTTTGCGTAAGATAGTTATTATACTTGTCTGCCCAGTGATTATCTTTATTCATCCTGTTAATAATATCGTTTATTTTACCCCAAGTTTGAGGTCCAACTATTCCATCTACGCCTATACCGTTCTTGTTTTGAAAGTC
>PWKX01000190.1 GCA_003559585.1 Mollicutes bacterium
AAAATTGGATCAAGTAAGATGTTAACCCCGGCCCCTATCAATAAAGACCACATCGCAATGTTGGCTCGTCCTTCCGCCCTTGTTAAATTGTTAAGCACAATTGATAAAGAAAACGGCGTTAAGCCAATTAAAATGTAAAACGTGTAGTCTCTAGCAAAATCAATGTTGGATGATGTGGCTCCAAATAAATTTAACAGGGGGTCTAAAAAAATCAATCCTAGGATACTAATGATTAGCGACAAGACCAAATTAAACAACAACGCGGTATTAACCACACGTCGCATCGCTTCTTTATCGCCCCGACCATATGCCCTTGAGAAAATCGATGAACTTCCAATCCCAATCATTAACCCAATAGCCATGACAATCATTTGGATTGGAAATGCGATCGATAGTGCCCCAATGGCAATTTCGCCATCCTGCCAAGATACAAAGACGGTATCTATAAAATTATAAAACGCATTGGCAAGCATGGCAATGGTTGCTGGAATTGACATTTTTATCAACAGCTTCTTAACATTCATGTTGCCAAGCAATTCGCTTCTTTCATCTTTAACCATTTCAATCACTCCAAAAACATTATAGCATTTTTTAGAGTGTTTTATTCAGTTTGAATCACAGTTTTTTAACGGGGCTCATAATGTCGAATTGTAGTTGTTTAAAATCATGCACTGCTTTATACCGTCTACGATTAACCGCATCGCCAATGACTCTGTCTTCAAAACGGGAAATCCAGTCTAGCCGTTTACATTTAATAGCCAAAGGAAGCAGCAATGTTTTAACCACGTTTAACATAGCAAGCTCATCTTGACGGCGATAATCAAACAAGGTTTTTTCTAACATAAACGGCTTACCAGCTTCTTGAAACAAAGGCGCCAATACCTCATCATGCTTTTGTTCAATAGAGAACTTTAACAAAACACGGTAAAAATGATAGTCTTTATATCCTTGTTTGACTTGTTCGATCATGCCTTCATCTAGTGGCAAATCTGCCAATTCATGATAACGCACCACCAAATGGGCCACCAAACTGATTAATGGGCGAGGAAACTCATTTAAATTGAGATGTTCAACCCATTTAAACGTCGAGAGATTGGTGTGGTCTATTTGGTTAATCGCACTTAAATATTTAAATTCTTGATACCGAATATAAGCTGCATTAAAGTTAGCCACCGACAACACTTGCTGGTCTTCATTTGAAATCACATGATCAATATTAAAAGATAACTTAACTTTTATTTTTAGTTGTGTGATTAAAGCATGTACCAAGGGATGTTGATGTTGAAGTGGTTTGATTAATTTCAAGCATGCAACGCACTCATCGTATGCTAGTTGTTGATAGGCGATGTATGCTTTTAAATAAAAGTACGCCAGTGTCATGGCGTGGTCTAAATATTTTAATGACCGTTCTAAAATATAACATTTTCTCTCGGCTGCCGCCCAATCTTCTACCAGCACATCCTTAAACAACCCATAAAAAGATCGCAAAAAATATAATTGTCCCTTTATTTGCAATAAGGATTGATCCAAGGTTTTTAAATCGTAAAAATAATAAGCCGTGAGCACGTTAGATAAAAACGTGTCATCATGATAGTGAGATTCGATAACATTAAAACCATCATTATACCCTTGTTTGGCTTCGTTAATGGTATAAGCGTTTAATGTTTCGTGTAGATTTGGATTATAGTTCAACAACATATCTTGCTGGTTCCATTTCCCCCATAAACCTTTCTTATGTCTTAAATCTTTCGATAAATCTGATAAACATGGTTGCTTTGCTGCTTGTGATTGCACCTGTTTAACCTGAATCATTTTCTCATACATTTTGTATCTTTTTTCTTTCATGTTGACATCCTCCTATTATGTTGATTAAACATACCTATTCTAAAAAAATATCAAATAAATAAAAGGGGTATACTAAATAAATTGCAGTTAAAAAGTTTGTGATACAAAAAAAAGACACGCTAAGGTGTCTTTTTGGTCAATAGAGCTATATGTTCGGATAACGACATAGTGATTTTAATGGGCATTCATGGCACTTTGGGTTTTTTGCTTTACAGTGGTAACGGCCAAAGAATATCATTTGGTGATGGATTTTAGACCATTTATCTTTAGGGATTTTGCGCATGAGTTTTTCTTCAACTTTTTTAGTAGAATCCGGATTGTATGCCAGTTTCAATCGTTTCGATACACGCTCAACATGTGTATCAACCGCAATTCTTGGCACATCAAACCAAACACTTAACACGACGTTAGCGGTTTTTCTACCAACCCCAGGTAGCGATTCTAAAGCC
Source organism: Mollicutes bacterium (assembly GCA_003559585.1). Classification (GTDB taxonomy): domain Bacteria; phylum Bacillota_I; class Bacilli_A; order Izemoplasmatales; family Izemoplasmataceae; genus B1SED10-225. Next base: position 2,295 of record PWKX01000190.1, read on the forward strand.
GCTTGCGACTTAGGAACTTCGCCGTTAAAAGACGTTTTTAAAACATATAAGGTTTTTTGTAGATTTCTAGCTTTGTTTTTATATAAACCGATTTGTCTTAAATCTTGTTCTAAGGTGGAAAGTGACACCATTAAATAATCATCAATGGTTTGGTATTTTTTAAATAATGTGCCCGTGAGTTTATTCACCGATGCGTCTGTGGTTTGTGCGCTTAACATCACCGCAATTAACAGTTCAAGTGCGTTGGTGTGATTAAGTTCACACTCAGCGTGCGGGAACATATCATCGAAGACGCGCATGATGCTGTCTACTCTTCCCATAGTTTATGAAACTCCTTCAAAGCCTCTTTATTGGACGGTGTTGTCTTGCCAATGTTTTTCATCTGATTGACCAATTGACGATCGATTTGACGCATGGATGGGTATTTGTTTTCAAAGGTTTTATAGGTAGCTTCTTTAATCATTTCAAACGCATAACCTTCATCATGTACCCAGTGATGAATGGTTTCAAAGTCCAATTGTGATAGTGGTTTGTTAAACATGCCTTCTAAAAAGTCAACAATCTGTCCGACCACATCATCGTTTTGTGATTGTTTTTCTTTGGTTAAATATTGAACGACTTTCACCATAAAATAATCAACGTTAAAGGTTTCGGTTTCTTTTCCGTCTTCATCCTCAAACAAATGAATGGTTAAGTAGCCTTTAGAAACGAGATTGTTCAAGACTGTTTCGGTTTCTTTTGGTGACATAGAGACCCATTTTGCAAACATTTTCGGTTTAATGATTTGTTGTTTTTCTTGTAGAAGTTTATGTAGTTTGATTAGTGTAATGGCTTCTGTTTCTTTTAAGTCAAACTTATGATAATACTTTAAAACCAAAGCCTTGAAATCAAGGATATCTTCAGCGATTAATGTTTTAAGTATTTGATGCATCGGTATCCACTTCCTTAAAACTTCATACTTTTTCTTGCTAGTTTTTTAAGTGCGATTTCTGCGGCGTGCTGTTCAGCGGTTTTTTTACTTTTTCCTATGCCTTCGCCCATTAATATATCATCCATATAGACACGGATTGTAAATATTTTATTATGGGAAGGCCCGCGTTCATCAACCACTTTATATGTGAGTTGACGCTTATCTGATTGGATTAGTTCTTGTAAATGACTTTTGAAGTCAATAAAATTAGCCTCTTCATCTTGTTCTACAAATGGATACACAACTTTCTTAACGACTTTGTAGCATTCATCGAGGCCCTTGTCTAAAAAGATTGCTCCGATGAATGCTTCAAAGGCGTCTGCCAATAAAGCACCACGTTGTCTACCGTTGTTTTTTTCTTCTCCGTGACCTAAGCGTAAATATTCACCTAAATCACAAGCTTTGGCATATTCAATTAAAGCTGCCTCACATACGTATTTGGCTCTACGTTTGGTTAAGTCACCTTCATTGTAGTGCTTGTCTTCTTTATATAAGTACTCTGCCATCAACACATCTAAAACCGCATCACCTACAAACTCTAGGCGTTCATTCGATTCTGTGTTCTTTTCATTGGCATATGAGGAATGCGTTAACGCTGTTTTAAGTAATTGTCTGTTTTTGAAACTTAAACCAAAATACTGTTCTAACTTTTGATCATTGCGCATCTTGTTTTGCCTCCGTTTCAATGATAGCAGTCACTTTCCCAATGACATCTTGACGCACCACATGCGCGGCTTGTTTAATGCCGTTGTAAAAGCCGTTGGCTTTCGAAGCCCCTTGTGCTTTAATCACCACACCTTTAAGTCCGTAAATCATGGCGCCACCAATTTCATCAGGTGCCATCCGTTTTTTTAATCTTTTTAAATTTTTAATAGATAATAATAAGCCGAGTTTCCCAAACACACCACGTGATAATTCTTGTTTAAGCATGGTGCTCATGCCTTTGGCTGTCCCCTCAATGGTTTTCATGACAATATTAGCTGTAAAACCATCAGAAATCATAACATCCGCTGGCGGGTTTAAAATTGATTTAGGCTCAACATTACCGATAAAATTGATATGTTTGTTGGCTTTAAACAGGGCCGCTGCTTCTTGGTCTAAGGTTCTACCCTTTCCTTCTTCTGTGCCAATATTGATTAAACCAACCTTTGGCTGAGCAATGCCTAACACTTCTTGTGCATAGATACTAGCAAAATAAGCTTGTTGTACCATAAACTCAGGTTTTATCTCTAAATTAGCCCCACTATCTAGTAAAATAAACTGCCCGCGATCTGTCGTGGGTAAAACAGGCGCAATCGCTGTGCGTTTAAATTGTTTCATTCGCCCCACTAAGATATGAGCACCCGCAATTAAAGCTTGTGTGGCGCCACTAGAAACAACCGCATCGTTTTCTTTGGCTCTAACGCTTGATAAACTTTTAGCCATCGAACTGTTTCGGTTACTTCTAATGGCTCGAATCGGATCTTTTTCTCCCATATCAATCACACTGTCTGTGTGCACAATGTGAATGTTTGTGTCATCGGTTAAATACGATTTAATGATGTTCTCATCGCCATATAACGTGATTTCAATATCTGAAATATCTTTGACGGCTTTCATGGCACCTTCGATTTGTTCTTTTGGTGCGTAATCGCCACCCATGGCATCTACTGCAATTTTAATCATATGTAACACCTCTTTTTTTACTTGTAATAGCTATATTATAGCACATCATGTCAGTTGATTGTTGAAATAATCATCATTGATGTTCATCGTGTTTACTTTGTTTCAACCAGCTCAAAGCATCCGCTTTCACAGACTTAAACATGCCCATATCACGTGTGATATCAACATGTTCAAAGGGCAAATAACCACTTTGCATGGTCCCTATCAAATCCCCGTGGCCACGTAGTTTTAAATCCATCTCACTTAATAAAAAGCCATCTTGTGTATCACACATGGCTTGCATGCGTGGTTCACTTGTATCGGTTTGTTGGTAAACAAACACACATCGGCTTGGTTTGTTGTGTCTGCCAACTCTACCGCGTAATTGATGCAACTGAGCAAAACCAAACCGCTCAGCATGATAAACAATCATAAGTGTGGCACCCTTAATATCAACACCTACTTCAATGATTGTGGTGGTGATTAAAATGTCAATATCACCTAATTTAAAACTTTCAAGAATTTGTTGTTGTTTATTTTTATCCATTTGACCATGCAACAAAGCCACCTTTGAATCCTTGAAATACGTGGCGTATTGTTTATACAAGGATGTGGCGCTATGCTTAATTTGGTCACTGGCTTCAATCGTTGGTGACACCACAAACATCTGCGCGTTATCTTCCAAGGTGTTTTTAATGATATGTCTTAAGGTTTTCGTTGAACCAAGCGTGATGGCCTCGGTATCAACCGGTAGGCGTTCGGCTGGTTTTTCATCCAACACACTTTGGTCCATATCACCAAAAACGATATGGGCTAGTGTCCTTGGAATCGGTGTGGCTGTCAAATAAAGACAATCAACATGTGAGCCTTTTTTCAATAAAGCCTCACGTTGATTAACACCAAAGCGATGTTGTTCATCAATGATGACAAGTTTTAAGTTATGATACGTTACAGCGTGTGAAAATAGTTTGTGTGTCCCGATGATGAAGTCAGCTTGTCCACCATGAATAGCATCTAAGGCTGCTTGCTGTTCATGTTTGTCTTGTGATTGGCTTAAGTAAACCACTTTAATATTGGTCTTAGCGTAAAATTCACAGGCCTTATTGTAATGTTGTCTAGCAAGCAAGTCAGTAGGTGCCATCAATGCGACTTGTGTTTGTCTTAAAACCGCAATTGTCGCTGCCACAAGTGCCATCAACGTTTTCCCACTTCCAGTATCGCCTTGTAACATCCGGTTCATCAAACGCGGTTTATCTAAATCCGTTTTCAACTCGCTGATCACACGATTTTGTGCGGTTGTTAAGGTAAATGGCACTCGGTTTAATATCTCATGTAAAGCTGTTTCATTGTAGGGTGTTCTTTTAACAGACTTAGTTCTTAGTTGTTTCATGTTTAATAACTTCACATGAAATAAAAACATCTCTTCTAATTTTAACCGGCGCTTAATATGTTCATAATCATCCGCAGAAGTTGGTTGGTGTGCAATCTCTATCATTCGTTTTTTTGAAATCAAATCGTGTTTAGTAATGAAAGAAATCGGCAAGGTCTCTTCAACATCGACCCCTGATAAATCGAGTGCATTTAAAATCATTTGATTGAGTGTTTTATCGGGTATGGCATCGATCCCATAAATGGGTTCATACCCCTCGTTAAAGTTGTCTTTTAAAAATACTTTAGTCGCTGTTATACTAAGTTTGTTTTGATTCAATTTTCCGTAGACCACAACGTTTGAGCCTTCATTTAACACACGTTTTAAATAGTGTTGATTAAATACAAAAACGCTATATTGCTCGCCTTCAATGATGACTTTCAAACTTAAGCGTGATAGATTTTTTCTAATAAAAAACACCGTGGGTTTTTGCACCACAACGCCAGCAACATGCACCTGCGTGTGGTCATTTAAGTCTGCCTTCTTAGAAATTAGCCGCTCATGATAGCCCTTAGGCATGGTATGAATCAATTCTTTAATGGTAAAAATACCAGCTTCATTTAAAGCCGATATGCGTTTAGGACCTATCCCTTTAACTATGTTTAAAGACATATCATCACCCTTAAATCTGTTTTAAAAAAGAGCCGGAAAAATCCGGCTCTTGCTTTTATTACTCAACCGCAAATAAGTAGCTATATATATCTTGGCCACCATCAATGCTTTCAATTTCAACATCTTCAAAATTTTCAGTGATGTATTTTTTTAGTTTTTCAATTTCTTTTTTATCGATGTCTTTACCATAGATGATGGTGATGATTTCACTGTCTTCATCAATAAGCTTTTCAATCAATGATTTAGCGGTATCTAATCGATCGTGATCGTTTGTGACGATGCCACCATCTTGAATGCCAAGATAGTCACCTTTTTTAATGGTTTTACCATTCATTTTAGTGTCTCTAACCGCATAGGTGATTTCACCTGTTTTAACATGCGCGATTAATTCTTTCATTTCCTCTACCGCTTCTTCAACATCCGCATTAGCATCAAACATGGTTAATGATGCATACCCTTGAGGGATGGTTTTCGCTGGTAAGACAATCACACTTTTATCTTCGATTTCTTTAGATGCGTGTTCGGCAGATAGCATCACGTTTTTATTGTTCGGAATGATGATGATGTTATCAGCATTAACGCGATCAATCGCATCAATAAAGTCTTGTGTCGATGGGTTCATGGTTTGACCACCGTCAATCACATAATTGACACCCATTTCTTTAAATGTATTGCTTAAGCCTTTACCGTTGACAACGGTAATAAGACCAAACTTTTTGCGTGGTCCATCTTCAAAGTCCATATGATGATCATGGCCACATGCGTGTGGTTCACCTTCTTGTTCAGGTGAGTGGAGTAAAGTTTCTGTGTGTTGCATGGTCATGTTTTCAATTTTTAAATTAGCAAACTCACCATAGTTTTGCCCGATGTTTAAAGCATCTCCTGGTTTCATGGTATGCACATGTACTTTACAAATTTCTTCATCCGCAACCACTACAATAGAATCGCCTAAACGACTAAGTTGACGAATAAATTTATCACGATTAAATTTTTTGTCATCATCTAATTGAATGATAAACTCTGTACAGTATCCAAACTCTTCTTGTTCCGCTTCATCAGCTTGTTTCTCAGTTCTAGCCGCAGCTTTACGAGCCGAGCGTTCTTCTTTATAAATTTCACCTTCAAGGGCTGCTAACATCCCTTCAATGATTACAATTAACCCAGCACCACCACTGTCAACCACACCTGATTCTTTTAAAACAGGCAATAAATCGGGGGTACGTGCTAGTGAATCGTTTGCTTCTTCTAAGTAAATTTTTAAGACATCGATCAAGTCATCTTGATCGGTTGCGGCCGCTTCAGCTTTTTCTACCGCTTCTCTAGCGACAGTCAAGATTGTCCCTTCAACAGGATTAATGACCGCACCATATGCTTGTTTTACACCTTGTTTTAATCCGTTAATAAACTCTAAAGGTCCAGCGGTTGTTAAGGTTTGAAAAGCTTTTGCAAAACCACTAAATAACTGTGATAGTATAACGCCTGAATTGCCTCTAGCGCCCATAAGTAGACCTCTAGATAAAGCTTTACCAATAACTTCTACTGGTTCATTGTCTAATGATTCAATGGCTTTTACACCAGACATCATCGTAGATTGCATGTTGCTACCTGTATCACCATCTGGTACTGGAAAGACATTTAAATCATTTATATATTGATGATTATTTTTAAGTTTAATACTTCCGTTTGTTATGATTAATTTCATTAAATTTCCGTCGATTTGTTTAGGACTCATCATCATGGCCTCCATTAATTTTTTTGGGGTTTTATATTGATTATCATATTCAATTTTTTGTTTGATTGCCTTAATAAATATAGCTATTTTATTTTATCATACACCCGCTTCAATTGCAACATATTAGACATATAGACACTTTAGCAACTTTTTTTCAAAAATACTTGCAATGAAATGATTTTATGGTATAATTTATTAGGTTTCAGACTTGCATCTTGAATGGAGGGTTATAAACCATGGCAAAAGAATGTTATATTACTGGTAAAAAGAACTTATCCGGCAATAACCGTTCGTTTTCATTGAACGCAACACGTAGAAAATGGAAAGCGAACCTACAAAAGGTAAGAATCATTGATGAAAATGGTGAGAAGAAAACCGTATGGGTTTCTGCTCGCGCGCTTAAAAAAAGCAATCTTACCAGAGCTTAATCAAACGTTACTAGCTCGAAAAGCCGTTTATACGGCTTTTATTATGCATAAATCTCCCCTTCTTTTTTTTGAAAAAACACTGTACTTGGACAGTGTTTTTTTATTTTATATCGTTATTAGCAATCACCAACAATAACCCTTTTTCAAAGGAGAGTCTGCCTGATCCTTCGTTTGATACACCTAGCGGATCGTCTATCTCTAAATCATAGGATTGTAGTTCATATTTAAACCCTTGAAGCGTTAACGACTTAACCGTTTTTAATGCAAAAAAAGACACATAATCATATTCATGTTGCAGTTCATGGGTCCCTGGTTTTAAAGCTGTCATCATATGGTGATCGGTATAAAACGTGATGGGCCCTTTTTTTAACCATAAAAGGTTCGCATACGTGTGATCAATACGACCACCTATGCCGCCATATATATGAATGTTTTCAGGGTTTAAAGCCAACGCTTCTTTGATAACCAACGCTGAATCGGTATCGTCTTTTTCTGATTGAACATGTTTTATGTGTTTGGCATGTTGTTTGATATATGGATACATGTTTGGTTCAATCGAATCAAAATCACCGATTGCCAAATCTAGAGGGTATCCTTTTTTTAGTGCTTGATAAGCCCCTTTGTCTACACCCATATACACGGTATTAGAACTGGGGTTATACTCAGGAAACGTATAATTCATAGGTCCGATAAAAATCACGACATCCATTATTTTAACCGCTCGATTTGTGACTTTCGATCACTGGCTTTAAATACATATGAACCTGCTACTAATACATCAACGCCTGCTTGCTTACAAATAGCTGCTGTTTCTTCATTGATTCCGCCATCCACCACAATATCATAATGGTAGTTATGTTTGGTTTTTAAAGATGCCAACCGTTTCATTTTTTCAACCGTTTCATACATAAAGGTTTGACCACCAAAGCCTGGTTCAACACTCATCACAAGCACGACATCTAAATCTTTTAAATATGGTTCAATGGCATCAACCGCTGTGTTTGGTTTAATCGATAAGCCCGCTTTAACATTTTTGGCATGCAATGCATCAATCAAAGCTTGTGGTGATTTCACCGCTTCAATGTGAAAGGTAATGTGATCACTACCCGCATCAATAAACGCATCCATGTACCGTTCAGGTTCAGAAATCATTAAGTGCGTATCAAAGGGCAGATCAGTATGTTTTCTAATCGATTTCACCACCGCAGGCCCAATCGATATATTCGGTACAAAATGACCATCCATCACATCCACATGAATCCAATCTGCGTGTTCAGCTACGCTGAGTACATCCTCTTTTAATTGACTAAAATCAGCTGCTAAAATTGACGGTGCTATTTTCATGTTTATCACCTCTAGTATTTCGGTTTTATTTGTTTGATTTCTTCATAAATCCGCACATAGTTATCGTAACGGTTTTTTGGTATTTCATAGTTTTCGACTGCCTTTTTAACCGCACAACCTGGTTCATTTAAGTGTTGACACCCTCTGAATTTACATAGGTTAGAACGTTCATAAAAGTCAATGTAATAATTCGGTAAATCTACCGCATCAATGCCTTCAAAATCAAGTTTACTAAAGCCTGGGGTATCCGCAACTAAGCCGCCTGAAATTGGCAATAGTTCAGAATGTTTGGTTGTGTGTTTCCCTCTACCAAGTGCTTTAGAAGTCGGTTGGGTTTTTAACGACAAAGACGGGTCTAACGCATTTAATAAACTGCTTTTTCCACTGCCTGTTTGACCAGCCAATACTGTGATTTTATCTTTAAAAACATCACTAAGTTGTTCAAGGGTTTCTTTTTGCTTTGCACTCACGTAATACACATCATAGTGTCGTTCATAATAAAGCAAATCATCTTGGAGTTGTCTGCGTTCTTCTTTCGTTAATAAATCAATCTTATTAACCACAATCACAGCTTTAATATCTTCTTTTTCCGCATGAATTAAAAAACGGTCTAACAAAAAGAAACTAAACGCTGGGTTTTTAACCCCATTGATGATGAATGCTTGATCAACATTAGCCACAGCGGGCCGGTGTAACTCATTTTTTCTAGGTTCTAACTTGGTGATTAAATCATCGTCAAATTGAACCATATCGCCAACTTTAGGATGTTTTTTTTCATGTCTGAAAACCCCGCGTGGTTTGACCACTGTGGTTTGTTGTTGTTCATCGATGACACTGTATTGACCACCGATCAGTTTGATAATTCTTCCTTGCTTCATAAACACCTCATACTTGATATAGTTTCAGCGCTTTACTTAAGCTAACGCGTTTAACTTTTTGTTTTGCATGTGTGGTTGCAATCATGAAAATGATACCATAAAGTGCAGCGATTACAAGCACGTAAGGCGCTTTTAGCGATAAGGGCAACACAAATTGATACTCATGTGCGAAATATTGAGTGATGAGGTTGAAACTTAGTTGTGATAAAGGAATAAGCGCCATAAAAACCACAACATTCAACCATTGATAGCCGCCAAGTAATAAGCGGTAGGCTTCTTTTGGATGATAGCCAAGTACTTTTAATATCGAAATATGGTAATCATGATCATCCACCAGTAACAGTGAGAGCAAATACACAATCACAAACCCGACAAACAAACCAACCCCAACAATGAGATATAGCATCGACAACACAAGATCATTCATCTGTTCTACTTCTGATAGCAAACGATCTACAGAAAACACTTCATGAAAAGCATCCTGATCTAAAGCCTCTTGAGCGTATACGACATTATAATAATGTTCATCTTCATAGACCGCTTCAGCCAACAAAGACCTATCAGTAAAGACATGGGTACCAGGATATATATCAGCAATCGCTAAGACATCAAAATTTAGGGTTGTTTGACCAATATGCACATCAACCGCATCGCCAACTGTAAGCCCACTCATCAACGCAAAGCTTTTAGACAACACCAACCCTTCTTTTAAATACTCTAAAAGATCGCGCCCTGTTTCATCACTCAACGGGTGTAATTGTTGGTCATCACTCAAGCCAATCAATTGTGTTTGTTGGTGATTCATCACCGCCTGGATTTCCAGTGCTTTTTCACCGACATCATCATCGGTTAAAGGCATGTAGCCCATATAGCGGATATCTGTGCTATTATAATAGGCTTCCACCGTTTCATCAAAGACATCAAGCATGCTGATGGCTAAGAAACTTAAATAAACCGCAAACATGATCCCTAAAACATAAACAACCACTTTTGAAAACTGTCTAGTCATAAACGTGATTTGCATTCTAAGGGTAAAAAAGAGCCTTGAAGTTAAGGTTTTAACCCCTTTAAAAATGGGCCCCATTGACATCTCAACCCTCGTTTCAATCAATGTTAATGCTGGTTTATTTAACAACCGGTACATCATCAATAAGGAAAACCCGTTCAAAACCACAAAAGGAACCAATACTGCCACAAAAAGCGACATTAAAGAAAAACGCACCTGTGCCTCAGGCAGTAAATAAAACGATAAATATAAATCACGGAACCAAGGCGCAATCACATACCCTAAAAAATAACCTAGCAACAAAAACGATAAGGAAAAAATGATTAAATGTTTTAAATAAGGTCCTATTAATGCTTTTTGGTGGTAGCCAAGCGCCTTTAACAATCCAAATACTTTTCGGTCATGTTCCACATGTTTTCGCATCATTAAAGTTGCAATCACAATGCCAATCACCGCAATTAACACACTCATAAATAATCCAGCCGCGTAAGACCCAGCGATTTCATCATAAATGGCCCCACTGCGAACGTTGTTTTCTGTTAGTGTCATGGTTTGAACATACACACTTAAATCATCATGGTCTTGATAAAACCCTTGTGATGTAAATGGTTCATCTTCAAACACACCAGAAAACACATATTGCGGTAAATCAACACGGGTTTCAAACACGTCATCATGCACAAGCGCTAAGGTTTGATTTTGTGTGCCAAACATCAACATGTGGTCAATGACTGGTAGGTTATAATCCGGAAATAACACAAACCCAGAGATGGTATAAACACGACCTTCCAAGGTGATCTCATCACCAATGGTTAAATCATGATGAAGCGCATAATGTTTTAAGATTGCTATTTCATCAATGTTTTGCGGTGCTTGACCATCTGTTATTTCACTTAAATTAATCTCGCTAGCGTCTTTAAAAAAACGCACACGATGTGCTTCATCATTCATTTCGATATGTGCATCACTAAATAACCTTAGTTCAAGCGAGACATCAAGTTGTGTTTCTAAGAATGCTTTACGCTGAAAAATGACCGTGTTAAAACACGACCGATCCTCAAGATATAAAGCGTCTAAATCTCTTGAGGTTAACCCACACGTATCTAATACAAGCGACTTTTCATCGTCACTTAAAAACGGATTAATATCAAACATAAAATCTTCTTGATTGGTTCTTTCTAAGTAAGG
>PWKX01000034.1 GCA_003559585.1 Mollicutes bacterium
CTGATTAAACTGGCGAAAGAAAAAGCACTTGCTATGAATCTAAATATCGGTATCTCAGTATGTGATATGCGTGCATTTCAATCAAAACCAGACATGTACGACGGTGTTTATATCATCGGTAATAGCCTTGTTCATCTTAAAGATGAAGTGGAGATATTAAATGTATTTAAAGCGTTAAAAAAAGCGTTAAAACCAAACGCAACATGCGTGATTCAAGTGGTTAATTATAACCGTGTCCTTGAACAAAAAATAGATGCTTTGCCACCGATTGAAACGTCGTCTTTGACAATGGAAAGACAGTACCGTTTTAAAGGCGGTAAGGTATTGTTTGATACCACTTTACATATTGATGGTGAAAGACACAAGCACACGGTATCACTGTTACCCTTAAGACAAAATGTATTGTTGACGCTTCTTGAACTTGCTGGTTTTAAAAGCATTGATTTTTATGGAGATTTTAGTGCTAAACCTTATGATCCAAGGTCGTCTTTCCACACCATTGCAGTGGCAAAAGCTTGATTTAGTTTTCTTAATGCACTATCATGAAATTAGAGGTGAAAAAAAATGAAACAAAAAAAATTAAAATCGATTCTTCCTTACATCATTTTTGTTTTAAGTGTCATATCCTCGGTGATGATTTTCTTCCCGATTTTTAGTGTTAATGACACAAGTTTTACAGGATTAGAAATAGCTTTCGGTAAAGAACTTGTTAATTTAAGCCCTTTTGGCATTGATGATGTGGCCACGGCAGAACTACCGTTTAACATGTTTGCTGTCGTTGCTTTTGCACTACCATTAATAGGTGGTGTTTTCACCATTGTTTTTAAAAAAGGTCAAGTGTTTTCTTTGGCGATGTTCGTGGTTGCTGCTGCCTTGTTTTTCATTTTAGATGACTATATTTTAGTTGAATACACCTTATTTGGAAGTACAAATACAACCAGTGTTTCGTGGCAAAATGAACCGTTTTTATTTATTGCAGCGTTTGCGTCTATTTTTGCTGCAATTGGTGAAATGTTGCATATTAGTATGACAGAATAAAGAGCCAATGGCTCTTTTTTTGTACATGATTTGACATAGAAAACTTTTACAAGTATAATGTGAAAACAAATGAAAACAAGTTTATTATCAAAAAGCACATGACAGTGCTTTATTGTATAGATGTCATTCACATGTTTTGTGAATGGCTGAGTAATCACATAAGGAGTTGATACTATGAGAAAACGTCATGAGAAAAACAAAAAGAAAAACGTGATGGTCAAGTATTTTGAAACAGGTTTAAAATTAAGATTTGAACCGTTCATTAAATAACTAGACAAAGGGGCTAAGCCCCTTTTTTTATTGCATTAACCATGGTATAATGATACACTAAACATAAGTAAAGGGGGATACATTATGAATGAAAAATCATTAACTAAAAAACAACAACGTATCGCATTGCATGCACGCATTTGGGTATCAGGCATGATCGCTACGGGTGTGTTTATTATCCTAATGTTTATTTTAGAAGATGAATATGCTTTGGTTGAAGCCTTGGTCCAATTTATTGTCTTTTTACTTGTTTGGGTTGTCCTACATTATATTTTCTTAAGAAAGCACTTTAAAGCGATAGGCAAATAGTCTATCGTTTTTTAGCTTAAGATGAAGGAGGGGACTAACGTATGTCGAACTACAAAAATTCGCTATTCAATATTTTGATTGTGACATTGTTGGTGTTTTTTGTACTGGAAATTTTAATTTATTTCGTATTTAGTGACAGCATCAATGAACAATTTGTTTTTGCTGTTAATCTTATTGTGGTTCCCTTATTCATCGGTGCGATTATTGTCTTGAAATATATCATGATCATGCAAGATAAAAAACTGAGTGAACATGTTAGGTATCAACATCAGTTACGCCTAAAAGATACGCGGTTTGCTAAGGACATAGACAAAGTGCAAACCTATGTTTGGGAGATTGACCGAACTGGGATGCTAAAATATGTCTCTGACTCAATTGAAGATGTCTTAGGGTATAAACCATCAGAATTGATAAACAAACATCCCATTTGGTTTTTAAATCCTAAGCCTTTACAAGAAGATTTTAAAAACATTACGTTTGATGCAATCTCTAACCATAAATCAATTGCCTCACTAGAAAACCCGGTCATCAGTAAAGATGGTCAAACCATCTGGGTGGTGAGTGGCATTTTACCAGTTTTTGACCGAAACGGCTTTCTCACAGGCTTGCAGGGCTTTGATATTAATGTGACTGAAACCAAAGATGTTGAAGTGGCTTTAATTAAGAGTGAACGAAAGTTTAGAACCTTATTTGAAACCATGGGTGAGGCTTTTGTGTTACATGAAGCTGTGTGTGATGAAGAAGGGAATTTGGTTAATTATCGTGTATTAGAAGTGAATGAGGCTTATGAGCAACAATCAGGCTTAAAGGAAAAAGACATTGTCAATCAATTGATCACTGATATTTTTAACGTTGATAAAGCACCGTTTTTTGAGAAATATGAACAGGTGTTTAAAACCGGTGAATCGGTTAATTTTACCCGTTATTTTGGTCCATTAAAGAAGTATTTTAGGGTTTCAATCTTTAAACCACTTGAAGGGCACTTCGGGACCATATTTTCTGATATCACAGAACAAACCACCATGAAAGCAACGATTGAGCATTTATCTTATCACGATAAATTAACTGGTTTATATAACCGCCGTTATTATGAAGAGCAGCTACCACTATTAACCACGAAAGAAAATATGCCTTTAAGCGTTCTATTGTGTGATTTAAACGCACTGAAACTTGCCAATGATGCATTTGGTCATAAAATGGGCGATCAAGTCATCCAAACAGCAGCTGAAATTTTAGTAAACCACAAACCTCCAAACAGCATGGCCGCAAGAATTGGCGGCGATGAGTTTGCGGTTTTAATGCCTAAAACATCATTTGAAGACGCGGTTCTTGTTATGAAAGACATGAAGGATAAATCAATCAATAAAGAGCTTTCCCATATTTTTCTATCAATGTCTTTTGGGTTGTCTACACTAGAAAACAGTGAACAATCTTTCGATATGGTTTACCGCAAGGCTGAAAATAAACTGTACGCTTTTAAGTTAAAAGAAGGTCAACATGTTAGACAAAATATATTAACAACAATCATTGATAACCTTCATAAGTTTTATCTTAATGAAGCATCACACGCAAAACAAGTATCAACCTTGTCGTTATCACTTGGAAAAGCAGTTGGGTTAAGTCGCATGGAATTAAGCACACTTAAACAAGTGGCGCTTTATCATGATATCGGCAAAATTGGTGTTGATAAAGATATTTTAAACAAAGCGAATCATCTTTCGGATATAGAACGTTTAGATGTTGAGCGTCATCCGGAAATTGGATATCGCATTTTATCTTCATTACCAAATAAAGCTCATCTTGCTGAACACGTGTTAAACCATCATGAAAACATTGATGGCAGTGGCTATCCACGACAGTTGACTGCTAAGCATATATC
>PWKX01000110.1 GCA_003559585.1 Mollicutes bacterium
CATAGTTGTTCTTTTCTTTAATAGATTCAATCACGCTGTTGAAACGTTTCATTTCAATTTCTTTTACAACTTCACCAAACATTTGGATTAAACGACGGTAAATGTCATATACGAAACGTGGGTTATCTGTTTTTTCAATCATAGCATCCGCTACAACGTCTGTTAACCCTAGGTTAAGAATGGTATCCATCATACCAGGCATAGAGAATTTAGCCCCTGAACGGACTGAAAGTAAAAGTGGGTTTTCTTTATCGTTAAACCCTTTTCCAGTTTCCTCTTCAAGTTTCCCGACGTAAGTCTTGATGTCTTCTAATAATTCTGGTGAGTTTTTCCCACCGTTTTTGTAGTATTCCGTACACATTTCTGTGGTTACTGTAAACCCAGAAGGTACAGGAACACCAAGTTTCTTCATTTGCGATAGGTTGGCACCTTTACCACCCAATAATTCATTTTGATCTTGGGTTCCTTCGCCAAATAAGTAAATTCTTTTCATATAATTCACCTTTCACTTCAAAATTTGTCTTTAAACACGTGAGTATTATATCATTAAAAATCGGCGTTTTCAACTGAAATAAATATGCTATTTGGCTAGTTTTAGCCATTTATTTGTGATAACGCTTTCAGTCATCAACACTTTAAAATCCCCGCCTAAATGGCGGGGATTATCTTACATTTTAACTTTTACGATGTTGCCATCTTCATCTGGATTATTTTTTAGATATTCTAAAATATCTGCATAGTGTTTTTTGTTGCCTGGTTTACACTGTGATAAAGATTCAACTTCACCTTCAACAACAGCTTCAGCAAACGCTTCACAACCAGGATACCCACAGGCACCGCAATCAACTTTCGGTAAACGTTCATGCACAGCTTGAATACGTTTATCTGGTTCAACACGCAGTTTATCTGCGGCAAACGCTAAACCAAAACCAAGCAGTCCGCCTAACACACCTAGGACCAATACTGGGGAAATAATATCTAACATGCTTATCGCGCCTCCTCGAATTGTTGTTTGACGGCACAGCTATAGTTACTGC
This sequence comes from Mollicutes bacterium, assembly GCA_003559585.1. GTDB lineage: Bacteria > Bacillota_I > Bacilli_A > Izemoplasmatales > Izemoplasmataceae > B1SED10-225. The sequence continues at coordinate 1,038 of PWKX01000110.1, forward strand.
AAGCGCTGCAGGTTGCTTCGTCAACTTTATAAGGGCTTGCACTAATTGGTGCAGGTGTTTTTTTGTTTAAATAAGAAACACCGATGAATAACATGATGACTAAACTTATGATAATAAAGGCTGGAACCTTTTAAACGATCCCTCCAAGCCCTAAGAAAGCCAGCGCCATAATACCGGCTACAACCATTGAAACTGGCACGCCTTTCCATGCTGGTGGTACATTCGCTGAATCTAGACGTTCACGGATGCTTGAGAAAGCAAACATGATTAATCCAAACCCAAGCGCGGCCCCAAATGCTGCGGTTGTTGAGACTGCTAAGCCGCCCCATAAACCGTGCTGATCAGCGTAGCTTTCTAAAATGTTACCTTCAACCACACCTAAGATAGCACAGTTAGTTGTAATTAGTGGTAAATAAATACCAAGACCTTTATATAACTTCTTACTAAATTTCTTAATGAAAATCTCAACAAGCTGAACAAGTGATGCAATCACTAAGATAAAGGTAATCGTTGAAATATAGGTGATGCTTAGTGGGTCTAAAACAAAGTAATAAATCATATAGGTGATCACAGAAGAGACAACCATCACGAATAAGACAGCTGCACTCATCCCTAAGGCACTTTTTGTTTTCTTAGAAACACCTAAGAATGGACATACACCTAAGAATCTCATCAATACAACGTTATTGATTAACATTGAGGAGACAATGGCCACAAAGAATACAGTTGGTGAAATCATGCGGCATCACCTGCACTTTCCATTGCTTTTTTGCGCTTACGTTCAGCGGCTTCTTTTTTCTTTTGTTCAATCCACGCTTGACGCGCTTCTTCTTTTTTACGTTTATCATAATTACCTTTAGCAGTAAAGATTGCCAGTAAGATCCCTATCACTAAGAATCCACCTGCTGGACCTGCAAAGACATCCATGTTGAATAAATACATCTCAGTATTAATGATTGAGATATGGAAACCGAATGGTAAGTATTCACCTAAGGTAATCGACCCTGTTGAGAAAATCTCACGAACAAATCCGATTAACCCTAAAGCTAAACCAAACCCTACAGCCATGCCTAAACCATCAATCATACTATCTAACACATTATTCTTAGATGCATAAGAGGTGGCACGGCTCATGATTAAACAGTTCACCACAATCAGTGGAATGAAAATACGGAGTGGTAAGAATAAATCATAAGCAAAGGCTTCAGTTAACATTCTAACAATCGTCACGAATGTCGCAATAACTACGATATAAGCAGGAATGCGTACTTCATCTGGGATAAACCTTGCGATTAAAGAGACCACAATGTTTGATAAGGTTAACACAAACACAACCAATAATCCCATGCCAATCCCTGTTTCCATCGTTGAGGTCACCGCTAAAGCAGGACACATACCGAGTAAGAAAACAAACACTGGGTTTTCTTTAATAATCCCTTTGGTAAAATTCGCCAAATGGCCAACTTGTTGCTTCTTCTTTTTCATTGGATTCGCTTGAGCCATGATTATTCACCCTCCTCTGCGTGGAAATATTGAATGGCAGCATCAGTGACATCTAAAATAGATGCTCCTGTTGCAGACACACCACTAAAGGTATCTTCTTGACCATCAACATCATCAAGACCGTATAAGTCTTCCATGTAATCAACAGCATCACTTAAATAACCTGGTGTATCGTTTGAGTGTAAGACATCAATGTTTGTGATGATGCCTGAGGTATCGAGTGTCACTTTAATTAAGTTTTGACCTCTAAACCCTTGTGCAGAACCATAATATGCGGTTCCAACAACATCATCACCATCGTAGATCGTTTGACGTCTGAATAAAACATCGTCATCAATACGTGACCCGTTTGCGGCTAAATCTGCCACTGCTTGAATAAACGCATCCGTATCAGTGTCATCACCGGTAGAAACCTCACTTAAATCACTGCCGATTAGGTTATCATAATCTTCAAGTGGTAAGCCCCCAACAATGCTGATAATTTCTTCATTTTGATCAATAATCATAAAGTATTGAACACCGTCAATCTCATGAACAAAGCCTGTACCAAGTTCGTTATCTGAATCATCGTAAATGATGTATTCATCGATGGATGCATGCGCATAATGACGGTAGAATGTGATTTTGGCAAATGAATCAAAAGCATTTGCGTAAACATCACGTGTTGAATAACCAATACCACCATCTTGATGATACTTAATCGCAGCATCACTAACGGCTAAGACAGAATTACCTGTGGCAGTCACACCACTAAAGGTATCTTCTTGGCCATCAACATCATCTAAACCATATAAGTCTTCCATCCAATCAATCACATCAGCCACATAATCGCCTGTATCTCCTGTATGAATGATCTCAATTTCTTTAATTAAACCGTCTAAATCAAGTGACACACTGATAAAGTTAGGCCCTCTAAAGCCTTGAGCAAAGCCATAATACTTAGTACCAGAAATCTC
>PWKX01000207.1 GCA_003559585.1 Mollicutes bacterium
GGGGTTGATATTCCGGTTTATTCACAAAATCGTGAAATCTTAGTCACTGAACCTGTTGAGAAAATGCAAGGCCCGATGGTCATTTCATTTTCGAAAAATATATACTGCCAACAAACGCCACATGGTGCTTTTATCATGGGACGCGGTGATCAAAGGCCACCAGGTTATGAAACGCACTCTACTTGGCAGTTCCTTGATGCGATGAGTCAAACCGTCACAGAACTTTTACCTCCAATCGGTGAGTTAAGGGTAATCAGGCAGTGGGGCGGCCTTTATAACATGAGTCCCGATCATCAACCCATCATCTCGGGCTCAAAAGACGTCGAAGGGTTTTATATGGCTTGTGGTTTTAGTGGCCATGGGTTTATGCTAGCACCAATGACTGGTTTATTACTAAGCGAAATGATTTTAGGTGAAATGCCTTCAATGCCGCTTGAGGATTTAGCACTTGAGCGTTTTGAAGGAAAAGATATAGAGAATTTAGAAAAAAGTGTAGTTTAGGAGGCTTATTATGGGAACATATGCATTTAGAATGGAACCATTCACAGACTTTTCTGATAAGGAAAATGTGAAGCAGTATCATGAAGGACTCAAAACAGTTGAAGGTTATTTAGGGCGCGAATACCCACTGGTGATTAATGGTGAACGCGTTAAAACAAGCAACACCTATGTATCAAAAAACCCTTCAGACCACGGTGAGGAGATTGGAACGGTTCATCAAGCCGGCATTAAAGAAACTGAAAAAGCCATGGTCGCAGCGTTGGATGCATTTGAAACTTGGAAACATGTGCCAGCTGAGGTGAGAGCAGATGTGCTTTTTAAAGCCGCTGCGATCATTAGAAAACGTAAGTTCGAGTTCTCTGCTTTAATGACCAAAGAAGCTGGGAAACCGTATAATGAAGCGGACGCAGATACCGCTGAAGCGATTGATTTCTTAGAATATTACGGGCGTCAAATGTTAAAACTTGACCGTGAGACCGACGACAAAGTCTTATCAAGGAAAAACCTTGAACGTAATGAATACCGTTATATTCCACTTGGAGTTGGGGCCATCATCCCACCATGGAATTTTCCACTAGCGATTTTAGCAGGGATGACAACCTCAGCGGTTGTCACAGGCAACACGGTCTTAGTTAAACCCGCCATAACCACACAAGTGATTGCGCATAAGTTTATGGAAGTATTAGAAGAAGCGGGTCTGCCTAAAGGTGTGGTTAACTTAGTACCAGGTGATGGACCTGAGGTTGGCGAATACATGGTCTCGCATCCAAAGACACGTTTTGTAAGCTTCACGGGTTCTAAAGCGGTAGGGGTTAAGATTTATGAAAACGCCGCTAAAGTTCAGAAAAACCAAATATGGCTTAAACGCGTCGTTGCAGAAATGGGCGGAAAAGATGCCATCATCGTTGATGAAGGGTATGATCCAAAAGAAGCCGCAGATATTTTAGCAGGCAGTGCTTTTGGTTTTAGTGGTCAAAAGTGTAGTGCTGCATCACGTGCCATCATTCATGCATCGGTGTACGATGAGGTGCTTGAGCATTTAAAAGCTAAAACGCAAGAACTTAAAGTTGGTAACCCTGAAGACGCATCGGTTTTCATGGGACCGGTTAACGATCAAAAAGCATATGAAAAAGTAACCAAATATATTCGCATCGGTCAAGAAGAAGGCCGTTTACTTGTTGGTGGTGACGCCGATGACTCAAAAGGATTTTTTGTTGAACCAACCGTCTTTGCCGACTTAAAACCAGAAGCTCGCATCATGAACGAAGAAATTTTTGGTCCAGTATTAGCGGTGAGTAAAGTGTCTAGTTTTGATGAAGCTTTAGATGTTGCTAATAGCACAGAATATGGTTTAACTGGCGCTGTTTTATCACCGAAGCGTATGCATTTAGAAAAAGCTCGTCGTAGCTTCCATGTTGGAAATCTCTATTTTAACCGAAAATGTACCGGAGCGATTGTTGGTTATCAACCATTCGGTGGTTTTAACATGAGTGGAACCGACTCTAAAGCTGGTGGTCCTGATTACTTATTACTATTCATGCAAGGTAAAACCATCACCGAACAACTATAAGCGTATCAAAGGTGTTGCTTTGGCAACACCTTTTTGTTATCATAGCATGAGCTTGATTTCTTAAAAATAATGCTTAAATGATACTTTTTTGGTATCATATGAATAACTGGAGATGATGTTTATGCAGGTGCGTTTAACGACCTTGTTTTTCTCGTTTTTAAAGATTGGGGCCTTTACCTTCGGTGGCGGGTATGCGATGATTCCTATTTTTGAAAGAGAATTTGTCCACCGTTACCGTTATTTATCACAAGAAGAGTTCAATGACGTCTTAGCCATGGTACAGTCTTTGCCGGGTGTAATCGCCATCAATTTTTCAGTGTTTATTGGGCTTAGATTAAGAAAGATGAAAGGGGCACTTGTTTCAATGATTGGTGTGGCCTTACCTTCGTTTGTGATTATTTTAGTTATTGCTAATTTTTTCTTTAGATATGTTGATCATCCTGTGGTAGAAGCAGTGTTTAAAGGGGTCAGAATTAGTGTTGTGGCTCTGATTTTTACTGCCGGGTATAAAATATTTAAAACAAACCGTCATTTAAAGGCTGTCTTTTTAGCTGCCTTAACGTTTGCCTTGGTGTTTTCAGTAAACGTTCATCCGTTTTTTGTGATTATTGGTATGGGTGCGTTTGGGTATTTGTTGCACCTTAGAAACGGGGTGAACTCGCATGGTACTGTTTAACTTATTTTGGACATTTTTAATGATTGGCATGGTTTCTTTTGGTGGAGGCTATGCGATGTTACCGCTATTTGAACGCATGGTTGTGGTTGAACACGGATGGTTAAGTCCTTCCTTGTTTGTTGATATGATTGCCATTGCCCAAATTACCCCAGGACCGATTGCGATTAATTCAGCGACGTTTATCGGCTTTCAAAGCGCTGGTGTGTTAGGTGCGGCGGTGGCAACGGTGAGTGTTGTTTTAATCCCAGTGATGCTTGTTGCTGTGGTGAGTCATTATGCTGAGAGGTTTAAAGAATCAAAGGCGGTTAAAGCGATTTTATCGGGGCTTCGTCCTGCGCTTGTGGGATTAATCTTTTCTTCTGTGGTATCGATTGCTCAAAGTTCTTATGTTGATTATAAAAGTCCAATTTTATTTTTGATTGTGATGTTTCTATTATGGAAAGTAAAGCTTCATCCAATACTCGTCATTGTGATTAGTGGTGTATTAGGATTTATCGTTTACTATTAACGTGGAGTGTGTTTTATGCGCTTATTAAGAATGGCTAGACACATATTCTTTGGAACATATGCGAGAGGATTTATTTTCTCGTATCTTTTCGTGATGGTTTTAGGCGCATCATTACTTAAACTCCCGATTAGTATTCAAGAAGGTGTCACCTTAAGCTGGTTTGATGCGTTTTTTACAGCATCAAGTGCGCTTAGTGTGACAGGGTTAACCACGATTGTGGTTAATGATGTTTTTAC
>PWKX01000096.1 GCA_003559585.1 Mollicutes bacterium
ACCTCACCCGTGTTTACTAGTTTTGATAATCAAATGACACTGGCAGATATCGATCAGTGTTTACGTGAGAGTGAGCGGATAAAAAACCCATCTATCGAGGATGTGTTTAATGGTTTGTCTTGTGATTCAGAAAAGGGATGTGTGTTTGATGAAAATGCGGCTAAAGCAATCTCTCAACGAATGAAAGCAGCGCTTGCTTATCGTTTTAGTTTTAAGGCAAGACTAGCAGAATCCTGCATGTCTCGTGCAATTAGATTATACCAATCTGCGAACCAAAAAACTTGTTTTGAAGCGATTAAGCTTAGTGATGATAAATCAATCGTGGCAGCACTTAGTAACAGTTCATTGAAAGATATCCATCGTTTAATCAATATGGTCTATGATAGCACCATGAAAATTAAAGCAATGTCTCATAAATATTTTAAACATCAAACGACATTATTTGACCCAAGACAAATCAACATCAAATATCCAAAGCCTTATAAAGAAGAAATCGAAAACATTGAATCATTATTAAGTTTATTGCATCATGATTCTTTGGTTTATCTGCCATAAAAAAAGTGCTCAAGCACTTTTTTTTATGTTTTGGTGGTTTCTTCAATTAACGCATCAATATCTGATTCATTGAAATGGTACGTTGTTTTGCAAAAATGGCAAACGGTTTCAATTTGACCGTCTTCTTCTTTAATATCAGCGAGTTGTTTTTGTCCTAAAGAAATAAGACCACGTTCAAATTTTTCTCGGTGACAATCACAAGCGAACTGTAAATCAAGTGTATGTAAAATACGGTGATCACCATCTGTAATCGCTTGAATCATCGCTTCTGGTGTCATGCCTTTTTCTAACATTGTTGAAACAGAATCAATCGATTTCAAGCGTTGTTCAATGCGTTCAATGGTTTCCTCAGGACAACCAGGCATGCGCTGAAGAATAAACCCGCCAGCTAAAGCAATGGTATTATCTTCGTTGATTTTTTCACCGAGTGCAACCGCGGAAGGAATTTGTTCACTGGCTGTAAAATAATATGCGAAATCTTCTGCGATTTGTCCGGTTTGAAGTTGAGCTGTTGAGGTAAAAATATCACGTACTTTAACATCTTTTGTGACGTGAAGATTGCCTTCGCCTACCGCATATGAGATGTTTAATTTGCCTTCATTGTTTTTAAAATACAAGTGTGGATTTCCGACATAACCTCTCACATCACCTTTGGCGTTTGTGGTGGCAACCATTCCTTCAATTGGGCCATTGCTTTCAACACGGATGGTCAACTCTTGGTCGTCTTTATACATGGCACCCATGATGACACTGCCTGTTAACAACCGACCCAGCGCAGAGGCACTGGTAGGCCAAAGATCGTGTATTTTTTGTGCTTCATGAACTAAGTTTGTTGTCACAGCTGCATAGAGTCTAACTTTGCCATCAAAGGCATATGCTTTTGCTAAATAATCTTTCATTTTTATCACCCGCCATATTATAGCATGAATTTTACGAGAGACAAAACAATTGAATTTTCTGCTTTTATGTGGCACAATAGCGTTGATTGAAAGGTGATGTTATGGATTTTAAACAATTATTTAAGCACAATAAAGTTGTGGTTGCGCCGATGGCTGGATTGACCAACACGGCATTTAGATTGGTTTTATCAGCGTTTAATCCAGCGTTAATATATACAGAAATGGTAAGTGATCAAGCGATTAATTACCGCAACCAAAGAACCTTAGACATGTTGTATATTGATGAAGAAGAAACCCGAGTGGTTTTACAATTATTTGGCGCTTCAAAAACATCAATGGCAAAAGCCGTTGAGTATGTATCCAAAGACACAAAAGCCGTGATGCTTGATTTGAATGTTGGGTGTCCTGTGCCTAAAGTGATAAAAACAGGTGCTGGCTCAGCTTTGATGAACGATCCTAAAACGGTCTATGAGATGGTAAAAGCTATGTGTGAATCAACCCATTTACCGGTAAGTGTTAAAATTAGAGCGGGTTGGGATCAAAAAAATATCAATGCAGTTGAAGTAGCACAGCAAGCTGAAAAAGCTGGGGCAGCCTTAATCGCTATTCATGGTAGAACTAAAAAACAGCTTTATAGTGGCAAAGCTGATTTATCAATCATAAAAGCGGTAAAAGACGCTGTTCAGATACCTGTAATTGGCAATGGCGATATTGTATCTCCAGAAGATGCCAAGCAGATGCTTCAAGAAACAGGTGTTGATGCGGTAATGATTGGTCGAGGGTTGAAAGGAAACCCATGGTTAATTAAGCAAATCAATGACTATTTAATGCACGGCGAGTATGAGACTGATATCACCCCAGATATGAAAATTGATATGTTGAAAGACCACACCAATCAACTAGTAAAATTAAAAGGTGAAACTGTCGCCTTACAGCAAATGAGAACCCATGGCGCGTGGTATTTAAAAGGTTTGCCCCATGCGAGCCAAGTGAAAGTATCACTGATGAGGGTTAAAGACAAGCAAACATTGTTTGAAACACTTGAAGCCTACCGTAAGCAGTTAAAAGAGGATTAAATGAATACCATATTTAATAAAAAAAACGATATGAATCCGTCATATCGTTTTTTGGTTAAATGGTTATTTTTCCCAAGGATCGTCGTCTTTTTTCCAAGTGGTGTTATCCTTAGCCCACGGGTCATTCTCATCGGTTTCGTCCATTTCTACATCTGCCCAGTCTTTAGCTTTAGTTGCGGCTTGTTTTAACTCAACATCGGGGTCGAAATCAACATGGACAACTTTTGTATTGGCAATTAAATCATGAGGACCTCTCGCATCATAGCGTCCAATAATCATGAAGAACGCAATGAAGTACACTAAGAACATCATGGTTGAAAGCAGTGTCTCTAAACTGAGATAAGCATTTATGTTAATAAAAATTAATATTGATGCTGGAACAAGGATGAAATATTCATAAACCATGATTCCACGTTTTAAAAGTTGCTTAACAGTTGGGGCATGCCCAAGTTCATTCACAACTTTAATTCTAAGCAATTTTTTTCCTAATGTTTGGCCTTTCATCTTGTAGGGCACAAAGACGAATAAGAAGAAACCTAGCGCTGCGATTAATAATGTTTGAGCGAATAAGAGCGCTGGGTTACTGACTAAATCAACCAAATCAAAATTCTGGTTTTCTAAGATAGTATCGATGTCAATCACGGGTGTATCTGTGGTTAGCGATAGAATAAATCCTATCACACTTGATCCGATACCAAAAAAAATCAAGTCTAAAATAACGGCAACAATACGTTCAAATTTGTAAGTTTTTGGGGGTGCTGTTTGCATGTGTCATGCCTCCTAGTCTTTTTTAAGCGCCTCAATGGGCTGTTTTCTTGATGCACTAATCGCAGGAATCAACCCACTGATGATGGCGATGAGAATACTTCCAACGATGGCGTAAATCATGAGTCTAATGTTAATGGAGAAAATATTGCCACTTGGTGTGAAATCTAAATACCGAGCGGTTAGGGTTG
>PWKX01000197.1 GCA_003559585.1 Mollicutes bacterium
GTACGTGCTGTCTGCGCGCCTGTCTGCGCTGTCTCGGCTCCGGTTTTTGCCGTCTCCGCATCCCCGGCATGAGCTTCGCTTTTAGCGCTCCAATGAAGTGCTGAAAACTCCCCCGGTTCAACGGGGTCGTCTTCGGGATTTTGCGCCCATTCGTTTGCCTTGTCTCGTGCGTCCTGTGCTTGCTGAACAAGTCCGTTAATCTCGTTAATCGCGGAGTCCCGGGCATTGTTGATCGCCGTAACTCCGGAGCTTTCCGCATCCGATATTGCTTGTAGTCCCGCGTCACGTGCTGCATTAATATCAGTGATGGCAGAATCTTTCGCATTGCCTATATCTATTAGCGCCTGATCTGCGGCGGCTATGGTTTCATCACGTGCTGCCTCCGCTTCCACCTTAGCGGCAATAGCTTCGGCAACACTGACAATACCTACAACTGTTACCTTTCCCGACTCTCCCAATACTGTAACCACTGCATCGGATTCTTTCGCACTTCCCGGCACGTTAGATACAATAAGTCGCCCATCCATCAAGAAATCATCTTCCCCGTCCGCGCGGGTAAAACGTCCCTGATAATATACCACCTTGTTATAAAAATCACGGGTCTGCTCCCCGGTCAATTTCCCGGAAACAACCCCCCCGGATACCGATGGAGATATAGAAACTTCCGGGTTGTCTTGTCGTCCGGAAGAAAAGAAGTTATACCTTACTTTGGTATATGCGCTCAAGTCAACAGGTTGTTCATCCCCGTCCTGAAAAGTGAACTGGAACGGGAATGTCGCTCCCCTGTAAGCGTCAAGGTTGTATGTTCCTGGTTGTGTGCTCATAGTATAAATATATGTAATTTTTTATATTCTTCCGCGCCAATCCCAGAACCAGTCGGGGGTGGCTCTTCCGTAAGCCATAGCATCCATCTGTGTGCGCCCGGTCACAAGGTCTATGCGACCTTTTACCGGTTGAAACATCCTGCCGCGTATGTAATCAAACAGGTCGCGCCCGGCAAACCCGGTCACACGAAAAGGTATCATTGGGTCCACAATGTCGTTTATGACAATATTCGACATTATAGACTGCTGGTAAAAAAGTGTGTTGGCATATGTTCGAGATGCCACTTGCGGGCGTGATGGTATCGGCCCCACGCCCGCAGACTGCCTCTGATAGTAATATCCGGATTCATGAGAAAAAGCCAAACCACCAATATCTGTTATGTAATTTGACTCATTGTTGTCAACATCAAGAATAACAGAACCACTATTAGTTTGCTCATGGAAGTTCTTCCAGTTTGTTGTTATGGAGCGAGACCGCGCTTGTGGTAGTACGCTCGGGTCAAAAACAAACCTGTTCTCCCAGTCCCACGGATCGACACCCTCGGTAAACATAGCCATGACATGATATGGTGTTGACCGCGATTGTGTTGGTGACACATTATTGTAAGCATCGGCCCAAATAAAATCCTCTTCGTTATAAATAATCAGGGGTATGCTTTGATTTGTAGATGATGGGAACAGCGTGCCGCTACCTGCGTCAGTGACATATGGCCGCAAGTTATAAACTTTCTGCTCACCGTCATCGCCGAACGGGTCAAAGCCCCCCCTTAGGGCTTCAAGATCAATAACGGATACCTTTTGCCGATTATGACTCCATCCAACCTTAAAGGCATGAGCCTTGCAGAAGTCAGCCAAAAACATCCCTACTGTCCATACCTTTTCATTGGTGTCATAGTGTGAAAGATCAATAGCAAGCCTGTGAAGCCACTGGAATAAATAAGGCTCTTGGTCTATGTCGGTATTAGGGCTATATACTTGGTTCGGATCAGCCCATCGCCAGTAATTGGCTATAAACGCAGTACCGTCACCGATGCTAAGTAGGCTCTGAAATATCGTGCGGGCAATAACTTTTATAACAGGAGCTTTCGCCGCCCCGTCGGGGTAAAACGTTGCATCACTATCCACGGTATCTATAATATCCTGCATAGAAACACCCATCATCCCCCGCGACGAAAAAGATAGTGTAATGGTTTTTAAGTCCACGCTACGAAGCGGAAACTCGCTTATATCCGTTATGTTTTGCATAACAGCCAGAATGTCAGACCCGTTTAAAACACGTATATATGAACTTGACTCCGATGTAACAAGGTCTATCATATCAGAATTAGGGATAACCTGCAAAGACATGGAATATACAAGCAAGCCTTCACCATGCCCGTTACCAAATTCAAACCGAAGGCTTTTGCTTGTCCTTTCATTTTCAAGAGGAAGAAGCGCAACACTCCCCGGATCAGATGACAGGAACTGCCACAGTTCAATAGTAACATCCGAGCTTTCAAATCCTATTTCGTGGGTCTTGTAAAAACTCATGTCTGATCGTCAATTATCATGTACTTTGCATTGTCGTCCACCTGTTTTTGTTTGTCTGTGACCAATACAATTTGATCCCGGTATATAGCGCCCTTAACGCTTACATCTATACTTTCGCGCCCCCCATTAGTCCTTATCCCCGGAACACCGGCTGATGCCAGCGCACGCGACCCTATAAGGTTCTGCTGTTGCCTGTTCAGCACCACCTCTCCGGTACGCGCGGTAATCAATCTATTATCGCCGTTGTCTCTTTGTATCGGCACACCGGCACCCACAACACCGCCGGTAGCAAACCCCGGTATAAGAGCCTTAGCCGACTGACGGGCACCAACGGCGGCAATAGGAGCGATAATCGCGTCAAGTGGAAATGGCAACGCCTGGAACACGTTATTAAAAGCACGTAGCAGGATCTCGTTTAAAAGCGTCTGTAATATAAGCCCCCCGGATTCTTTTGCGCTATCGGCCCTCGCTATATCCTGCGCAATAGCCTCACCGATAGCCCGCGCCTGCATCTCGCTTCGAGATCGTTGCAACTGTTTTTCGCGCTCCTTTTCATCCCGTTTGGCTTTTTTATCAAGCTCAGCCTTTTTCCTTTCCGCATCGGCTTTTGCCTCAATATCAGCGCCATACATCTCATGCCAGATAGCTTCCTTAATGTCCGCGCCCTCTTGCTCGGTGATAACTTCTTGCTCAACAAGTTCCCTTAACTCTTCAAGCCTTTGCTCAAATCGTATCTGCTGGGCTTCTTCTTCGCTTAAGAGCATCTCGCGGAAAGCCTCGGCGCGCTCCTCTAATCCCTCAACATACATACGGTGACGCTGCGCCTCGGCCTCTGCAGCTTTTTCCTGCGCCTCCACCTCTGCCTGTGCCTGCTGGTCTATCTGTTCCATGATACGCCCGCGCGCTCGCGTAATGTTGCGCAAGTCCCGCTCTGCTTTTGCCGATGCCTCGTCACGGCGCGCAATCAATCGCTGTAACTCTAACTGCTCTTCTCTTGACGTATCGTTTTGCTCCTGCTGAAGTTCTAACTGCTCTATCTGTAAGTCAAGCAA
>PWKX01000076.1 GCA_003559585.1 Mollicutes bacterium
ACGCGGTTTAATTTGACAATGTTCATATTCATCAAGTCTAATAATCGACCAGGTGTGGCAATTAAAATATCGACACCTCGTTTGATTTTCATGATCTGACCGCGTTTACTCATCCCGCCATATACAGCGAGTGTTTTCACGTGATTCTTACGGCTATATGTGTCGAAACTTTCTTTAATTTGAAGGGCTAATTCTCTAGTTGGGGCAAGGACCAAACCTTGCAGGTCACGATGGCGACCTTTTTGTGGTGCTTTTTGAATCTGGTGAATCATTGGCAGCGCAAAGGCAGCCGTTTTTCCAGTACCCGTTGAGGCACTACCAAGTAAATCATGGCCATCTAACAATACAGGGATGGCTTTTTCCTGAATGGGCGTTGGTTCTTTATACCCACTTTCAGTAATCGCTTTATAAATAGAAGCGTGTAAATCGAGGTGCGCGAATGTCATAACATTCTCCTTAATGATGTACATAAAAAAATGCTGGAATCCAGCAAGAAAAGTTTTGTGTTTTTATGCCATGGTTTTTATTTCGATTTATTATAGCACAATCAGTATCAAACACCTAATAATATTTACCGTTTATTAAGTTTGTTTTAAAATAATTAGATAAACGTCTAATTTATTGTTGACAATCAAATAAAGTTAGACTATAATCTAATTATAAAATGAATGTTGGAGGAAAAATATGGATTTCAAATTGTTGAAAAATAAAAATTTTACACTTTATCTATTCGGAAAACTGATATCGGTTTTAGGAAGCAACATACAACAATTCGCTTTATCGCTTTACGTGTTTGCATTAACTGGCTCAACAACCTTGTTTGCTACCATGATCTCTGTTTCAGTCATTCCAAGGTTATTACTATCACCGATTGCCGGCGTTTTTGGTGACTGGTTTGATAGAAAGAAAATGATTGTTAGACTTGATTTCTTCAATGGTTTCTTATTGTTACTTATCGCGGCGATCTACATCACACAAGGCGGCTTAGATATCTGGTTGATCATCGCTTTAATTATCTTGTTAGAAATGGTAGAAATCTTTTACGGTTCTTCTTCGGCAGCGATTATTCCTAGTGTTGTATCTAAAGACAACATCGCTAAAGCAAAATCGATGCAAAGCGTGGTCTTTAGTTCAGCGAATCTATTATCACCTATTATTGCTGCTGTTTTATTTGGCTTTGCCGGTTTATTTATTATCTTATTATTTAACGGCATCAGTTTTATGCTTTGTGCGGTGGCTGAATTGTTTATGCGAATCCCAAAAACACATCAAAGGCCACAAAAAATCAACGTTAAACAGTTTTTCATCGATTTAAATGAAGGTTTATCACTCATTAAAAATAACGCCTTTATTTCTTCACTCATATATCTAGCGACCGCTGTTAACTTTATTGTTGGTCCCCTGTTATATATCGGATTCATCTACTTAATTATGGATGTCTTAAGCGGTTCAGAGTTTCAATACGGATTATTCAATTCCATTTTGGCGGCTTCTATGCTTTTAGCCCCAATCATAGGTGCACGTCTCATTCAACAAGGTGATGTTAGAAAAATTTGTGTCTACGGTGTCGCCCTCGTTGCTGTTATTTTCGGTTTCATGGCCATCATTCCCTCACCATATTTCTTATCGTTATTTAATAATAATACAGTGCCTTTTATTAGCTTGGTTGCATTGGCTTTTATGATAGGTTTAATCATCACCATCACCAACATTTCTATCAGTACCATGTTTGCCAAAGTGGTACCCTTAAATGCGATGGGCAGAACCGCCACAGTGATGAACTTGCTAATTACCATTTCCTTACCTATTGGACAAATTACTATGGGGTTTTTGCTCGATACATTGCCCGGCAGTTATGTTATAATACTTAGTAGTGGCATCTTGATCATCGCCGTTTTACTGATTAAAAAAACCATGCTCAATGCATCGTTAGAACAAACACAAAAAACCATGCAGCGTGGTTTAAAGAAAGAGGTTTTAGTCAATGAAGTTTAAATATCACGCCGTCGAAAGTCAACTGTTTGACATCATGCAAACACCAAGATTGTTGTTCAGTGAAAAAGACATGAATGAAGACGATGCTTCTGATTTTAAAGACACAACACTGTTAAACCAAATTGAAGACCCCACGTATAAACAAACCATCAAAGAAGCCCAAACATATTTACAACCATACCAGCAAACCATCAGTAAATTTTATGCCGATGAATTCATGAGTGCTTATGACTTATTTTTAATCCTTGCCTATGTGTATCCGCTGATCGGTCACACCTCTTTGAAGTCATACTTTGAGTCGATCTTAGCTCAAGACACACACACGTTAAAACAGCACTTAATCACCAGTATTTTAGCGACTGAAAAAACCTCGGAAGACATTGATGATCAAGCACTTAGAACCCAAGCGATCTCTTTATTAAAACACCACGAAGATTTAATGAACATGATTAAAGACATTTCGACCGATGAACAATATAAATGGCAATTGTTGTTGTTAATTGAAAACCCTAAACAACAAATCCAAACGTTTTACGGTTTATTAAACGACATTAAACCACTTTATGATTCTTTATTTAAACCATTAGAAGCCGACGCAAAAGCCTTGGCTAAATCCTTTGAAAACCCAACCACAACGCCCCAATCATTTTTTGAATCGATGACCAACAACCTTGTTTCAGCTGATATATTACCAGCGACAGACATTCCACTATTTATCTCGCTTGTCTTCCCTTATGCATTCATGCAAAAAGAAGACCTTAGTGGCCGGTTTCTGATGTGGGGGTTAAACATGCAAGAAGGCTTCAAACTCATTGCCAAGCAAAAAGAAAACCAAGCGCAAGAGCGGATTCAAGTATTCAAACTATTAAGCGATAAAACACGCTATGAAGTGTTAAAGCTAATCGCCAGCGGTATCACATCCACTAAGACCATCGCTGATAAATTAGATGTATCTAGCGCCACAATTTCTTATCATATTAACGCTTTTTTTACCAGCAATATCATTCGTTTCGCTAAAGAGAAAAAGGTAAAATATGAAGTGAATTTCGATCGACTAGACGCCTTATGGGACACATTCAAACAAGATTTAAAATAAAAAGTGCCCATCAGCACTTTTTATTTTTTAAATGATGACATTTGTCACTACAGATTGGATGATTGATGTTGTAAACTGTGTTCGAAAGGATGATAAATATGATTAAAAAATTATTATTAATTTTAGCAACACTTATCCTGTTGTTAATAGCTGGTTTAAGTGTGAACCAGTACATTAAAAAAACGCAAGACTTGAATGATTTAGAATCACTAGGTACAGCCGTTGAAACAAGTGCAGGGACAATGCAGGTTCATAGGTTTGGTGAAGGCGAACCACTCGTCTTTTTATCTGGACTAGGCACCACCTCTCCTTATCATGACTTTAAAAGTCTATGGGGTTCATTACAAGATGAATACGAAATCATCATCATTGAACGCCCAGGTTATGGCTACAATCAAACATCAAGCTCAGATAAATCAATAGATACTGTTGTTACAGGATATCAAGAAGCCTTAAAAAGCATGGATCGTTTGGAAAATTTAACACTTGTTGCGCATTCTATGGCTGGTTTAGAAGCGCTTTATTGGGCGCAAACAAAACCTGCTCAAATCAAACAAATCATTGCCCTTGACCCTTCTATACCTGAGATAACACTGAACCATACCGATCTTCCGAATCTCATCGAGCGCAACATGCAGTTTATGTTGGGGTTCACTGGACTGGCTCGTTTTATGGATGATGACGATTTAGAAGAGGCTTTACCAATCATCACATTCAATCATTTCTCTGATGATGAAATATCAGATATCAAAGCTTTGTTTTTCGCTAATTTCTTTAACCGAAACATCGTTAGAGAAATTAATGCTTTAAAGGATAACGCCAACACCGTGGATGATCTTGATAAACCCATTGACATACCAATACTAGTGTTTTTATCTAAAGAAAACCTAGCTGAAAACAAAGACACACAAGCCGTCTTCGAATCTTATTTTGCAGGGTTTAACACGGGTGAGTTACATATTCTTGATACCCACCATTATGTTCATCATGAGAAAGCTTCATCCATCACTGATGCTATTAACCAGTTTGGATCATAAACCTTATCTTATTGTTAAAAAGCATGGTTCACATGCATCCGTTTTTGAGTGAAGACTGTGTATCGGATGTGACAGTAAAAAGCACCCATTTAAAAGGCCTAACACCAAATGACATGGTATTAGGCCTTTTTATTTTACGTTGTTTCGGTCTTCTTCTTCGGAGTTTTATCTTGATTAAGCGTCCTAAGGTATCTAATGGTTACTTTAATGGTTCCTGCAATCGGCACAGCTAAAATGAATCCCACCAAGCCAAATAGAGCACCAAAAAAGATAAAACTTGATAAAACAGCGATTGGATGAATTTTCACCTGGCGACTAAACACATTAGGTTGCACCAGGGTGCTTTCTAAAATCTCTTCAATGATATTCAACACAAAAATCATCACAATGGCCATGATGTAGATGAACCCAGGCTCATCAGCATCAAAATGAAGGGTTAAAAACATGACAATTGGCATCGACATTGATAGCCAAACACCTAAATATGGTATGATGCTAAACAACCCCATCACAAGAGCAAATAAAAGCGCATGACCAATATTAAAACCTGGCACAAAAAACGATAAGATGCTGTAGGTGATCATGAAAAAGATCGTAATAAATATCATCACCATGCCATGACCGATAAAATATCCTTTAATCACGCCATGACTCTCAGGGCCAAGTATTTTTAAATGGTTACTCAATCGATTAGGAATTAAGAATAAAATACCTTGAAATACTTGTGTCTTATCTTTAATTAAATAGTATAAGAACACAGGCGTTAATACAATGATAAACCCAATGCGAATCACACTAGCTGTTATGGCATAAAGCGTCGAAATAAAAGCCCTAAAGAAATCTGAGACTACCGTAAAGGAAAGACCATAAGCACCCAAATTATCAACCAATGCCTCTATGCTTTCAAACTGTAGGGTTTCTTCTAAAAACACAATCATACTTTCCAATAACGTCTGAAATGTCCCGTGTTCAACCATATCTAAAAGTCTAATTAACACACTGGTCATCTGTGAAATGATAAACACCAACGTAACTGATAAGACAGAAAGCACAAATAACACACCTAGTGTAATAGCCGCAATCACACTCAAGGTTTGATTTAATGGCGTCTTATTTTCAATCCACTCAGCCAACGGCGTTAAAATAAAACTTAATAAAAAAGCGATTGAAAAAGGAATGATCACACTCATCAACGCACTGCCTAAGGTTGAAAAAAATGTGGTCGATATCTCGCCAAGTGTTTTAACCCCAAACAAGCCCACCGCAAAAATAGAAACGATGATTAATATTCTTGTTAATCGTTTCGTGCTAAACATATCTTGCATGAAATCATACTTTCATCACTAAAATAATGCTTATATTTCTTGATGTTTCTCAGCCGGTCTAAGCGAAGGGATTAACATCGGGGTCACGGCTTGATAATTAGCGTAATCCGGCCTTCTTTTTAGTTGTCGGTTTTCCATTAAAGGAATGCTAATGCCAACAAACAATAAAATCATCGCCGCCACACCAAGGCCCGCCATCCAAGTTTGAGTTACGGTTAACATCATCAAATATAGTCCAACCCAAAACATGATTTCTCCTAAATAATTAGGGTGTCTTGATAAAGACCAAAGCCCTGAATCCAACACGTGTTTTGGTTTAGTAGATAAATGACGATGCATTTGTTGATCAGCCACCGTTTGCATCATCGTTGCCCCAATAGGCACAATAAAAGCAAACAACGTTAAATAAGTGACGGGATAAGCCCCTTGAAGTAAAACAAAGGTTGGCATCATCGCTAAAAACACCACAGCCGTTGGCATATAATGGATTCCAAAAAAATTAACAATCGGCCAAAACTTTCCGCTTTTTTGCTTGAAATGATCATAGCGCCAATCTTGTACATCAAGACCTTTAAAGGTTTTCACCCAGTTGAAAGTCAACCTAAGACCCCACACATATACAGCCACTATAATAAGCACAGCACTAAAGGTCCATGTGTCTAAAAACACAAATACCATCACAAGTGGCGCAACACTCCAATAAGGGTCGTAAATGGTCGAATTTTTTAACAATGTACTCATCAAAAAGACAAACACAGTCGCTGCTGAATTTGCAATAAAAAGCCTTAAAACCATATGATCAATACTCACCTGGCGATACACAAAAAAAGCAACCAAAAAAGCCAACACATATATAATACTAATGATCGACAAACCGTATGTTTTTTTCACAACCACACCTCATAATTTATTTATATAGTTATTATAGCATAAAGCGGTTAAACCAACCATTGAACTGTCATTATTGTAGCTGTTTATTAGTGTGAATCACCACCATCATCAAGAAAATATGCTATAATATACATATATTAATGAAGGAGCGATGTATACAATGAGATTATTAAAACGTTTATTTGGAAAAAAAGAATCAAAACCAGAACCCAAACCTGACAAGCAAGTCAAGGAGCCATCAAAACCAAAAGAAACACCGAAAAAAACATCCACATCATCGCAAAAACAACCTGACAAAACACAAAGTACGAAACCTAGAAAATATCATGTCACCTTAAACAAAAATGCCAAAAGTGATTATGTCAACATGTGGCGTGTTCGCAAAGAGCACTCTGATAAAACGATTAAACACTTCAAAACCCAACAAGAAGCCATCGACTTTGCGGTTCAATTAGCTAAAAAAGATAAAACTGAGATCGTGATTCACAAAACAGATGGCACCATCAGAAGACAAAATTATTAGTCAAAAAACGCCGTTCACTATACATTGTGACGGCGTTTTTTATACACATTATTTTGATTTTAGTAATGATAAAATCTCTTCAACCATCCCATCACCATGGTCTTTTGATAAGGTATGGTGTTTTTCCTTTAGTTTATCATTACCACCAGCTGGGACTAAAGCAATGTCTGCCAATTCAAGCATCTCTTTATCATTCATTTGATCACCCACACAAACCAAGGTTTTATCGTTTAAATCAAATTGTTCAAGCAAAGTTTTAAGGGCACTGGCTTTTGTCACGCCCTTAACCGAAAACTCAATGATGTGTGGTAAAACTTTTTGAACTTCAGTGTTTGTTTGAGCGGGCAATGATTCTATCTTTTTTTCAATCTCATCAGCCACATCAAGCTCAAAAACCAAAGCTGCCTTTAACACCTCTAAAGATTGTAAATCTTCAAAATTAATACTTCCCCATTTAAAACCGAAATTACTGTTAAAAGCGCGTTCATCCTTAACACGAAGCACACGGTCTTCATCCACTACAAGCAAACCACATTTTGGCTGTGTTTGATAAAGTTTATATAAACCAGTTAAAAACGATCGGCTCAACCGTTGTTCAGTCAAATGTTCGTGTGTCTTGTGATGAACCACCAAGCCACCATTCATGAGGGTCATTGGGAAATTGACCTTTAAATCAGCTAAAGGCCTTAATGTATTGGCTTTGTTTCTAGCGGTAGCCACAGAAAATATACCCCCACTATCCATAAATGTTTTTAACCATGCTTTATCCTGATTTGATACATAAGCATCATCGCCCACATCGGTGAGTAAGGTGCCATCTAAATCCATAATCAATATCACATCTTCATATTTCAAAGTCATCACCTTTTTCTAATCACTACCACCTATTATACATATAGCTTCGTAAAACAGCAAAATTTTAAGTTGTTATTAAGTATAGATATTATTCATGAAAACCTTATCATATGATTTTACATTGACAAAAAAAGTCAACCCGCTTAGACTGTATTTAAATCGTTGAATGGAATGAGTAAGTCCATTAAACACGTTAAGAGAGTCATGGGTTGGTGAGACATGATCGTGTTGAAGAGACTGAATGGGTCCATGAGAGGGTGCTTGAATGCAGTAGGGCATCACGGTTGCCACCGTTATATGGCTAAGGTATGATTGTACCTGAACTGAGCGCTTTTTAAGCGAAATCTGAGGTGGCACCGCGACTGTAAAGTTCGTCCTCTACACAATTTTTGTGTAGGGGATTTTTTTATACCCTCACTCAGAATGGTCAATCCTAAAAATTTTAAGGAGTGATTTTCATGAAGAAAGAATTTGGTGTGTATGGTGGTCAAGAAGTCCCACCAGTTGTGATCCAAGCATTAAACGAGTTGGAAATGGCGTTTAATGAAGCAAAAAATGATCCAGCATTTGAACAAACATTTAGATACTACCTAAAGCAATATGTCGGCCGAGAAAATCCGCTTTATTTTGCTAAAAACTTATCTGAACGTTTAGGTGGTGCAAATATTTATTTGAAACGAGAAGATTTAAACCACACAGGTGCACACAAAATCAACAACACCATCGGTCAGATTATACTGGCTAAACGTATGGGTAAAAAGAAAATAATCGCTGAAACCGGCGCTGGTCAACATGGTGTTGCCACCGCCACTGCCGCGGCATTATTTGGCATGGAATGTGAAATATTCCAAGGCGCAACCGACATGGAAAGACAAAAACTTAATGTTCACAGAATGAAACTATTGGGTGCAAAAGTAACCCCTGTTTACCAAAACACAGCTACGCTATCAGATGCGGTTGATGTGGCCATTAATCACTGGGTTGAAAACATTGAAGACACTTTTTACTTATTAGGCAGTGCTGTCGGTCCACATCCGTTTCCAACCATTGTACGTTATTTTCAACGTGTGATTGGTGAGGAAACCAAGGCACAAATTTTAGCACAAACCTCAAGACTCCCCGATATCATCATGGCTTGTGTGGGGGGTGGGTCAAATGCAATTGGGATCTTCCAAAGCTTCTTAGAAGACGACCATGTTAAATTGGTTGGGGTTGAAGCTGCCGGTAAAGGTTTAGACACCAAAGAACACGCCGCAACCTTAACCTTAGGCAAACCCGGTGTGATTCACGGCATGCATACCAAAGTCGTGATGGATGATAACGGAAAAATCAGCCCCGTTTACAGCATATCAGCAGGGTTAGATTATCCAGGCATCGGCCCTGAACATGCACATCTTCAAGATACAGGCCGTGTACAGTATGTCTCAGCTACTGACACAGAAGCGATGGATGCACTCAAGATGCTTTCAAGAACTGAAGGCATCATTCCAGCCATTGAATCGGCTCATGCCATCGCTGAGGTCATCAAACAAGCGCCCTTATTGCCTAAAGACCAAAACATCGTCGTCAATTTATCTGGTCGAGGTGATAAAGACGTTGAATCGATTATGGCTTATGATGAACTGTTAAAAACATAACATGTCACACCCCCTTCACATAAGGTGCTAATTTATTGTTGTTCTTACCCACAAATGATACAATATAACAACACATATAACACACCATCTATTGGTTTGTTCATGAATGGGGATGAAAGCATGTTAGAACTAAAAAACGTGACGAAAAAGTATGAAATTGGAACCTTTAAACAAACAGCCTTAGACGGCATTAACCTTAATTTTCGCAATCAAGAATTTGTGGCAGTTATCGGCCCCTCAGGGTCCGGTAAAACAACCCTTTTAAACATGATTGGTGGCCTTGATCGTTATGATGATGGCGATCTGAAAATCGATGGAAAATCAACAAACGCATTTACCAACCATGATTGGGATAGTTACCGAAACCATGCCATCGGATTTGTCTTTCAAAGCTACAACTTAATCATGCACATGTCTGTGTTAGCCAACGTTGAACTTGGTATGACATTAAGCGGGGTTAGCTCAAAAGACAGAAAAGATCGCGCCATCCATGTCTTAGATCGAGTGGGTCTTAAAGATCACATCCATAAAAAACCAAATCAACTCTCTGGTGGTCAAATGCAACGGGTGGCAATCGCTAGAGCCCTTGTCAATAATCCTGATATCATTTTAGCCGATGAACCGACCGGGGCTATTGATAGTGAAACCAGCAAACAAATCATGCACTTAATTCAAGACATCGCTAAAGACAAACTTGTGATCATGGTTACCCACGATCAAAGCATCGCTAAAAAATACGCCTCACGGATTGTCGATTTAAAAGATGGTAAGGTAACTGGTGATACACTTCCTTACCAAGTTGATGCTAAAAACAACGGTAAATTAAACTTTAAGAAAACCTCAATGGCATTCATTCAAGCGCTTAAATTATCACTTAGTAATTTAAGAACCAAAAAGTTTAGAACCGCCATCACAGCATTTGCCGGTAGCATTGGTATTATTGGTGTGGCTTTAATTTTAAGTTTAGCCAACGGTTTAAATAATGAAATCGACACCTTAGAACGAAGCACACTGGCTGAATTTCCAATTCAAATCGATGCGGTAGCCTTTAATGTTGATGTCTTTAGAGAACAAGGAGGCGGCCCACCAGCTAGAGTTGAAGGTGACATATATGAAGCCTTTCCCGATGATGCCTTGATTTACCCCTATCAAGTGCCACCATTTCAAGCCGAACACCGTAACGATCTATCTGAATCTTATCTAAATCATCTAGACGGATTAGATGATGATACTTACCATGAAATGACCTTTCGTTACGCTGTCAACATGCATCTGTATCATGAACTATCAAGCGGTTCTATCGAGCGGTTAAACACATCTAGAGTTAACTTCTCACCCGGCTTATCTGATGCACAGTTCTATCAAGATAATTACGACACCTTAGCCGGCCAAGCCCCCGAAAACGAAAATGAACTACTGCTTGTGGTTGATGAGTATAACCGCTTAAACGCAAGTATTGTCAATGCTTTTGGTTTAAGCACACAAGTTGACGCCTATGATTTTGATCAATTTATTGGTAAATCGTTTGAACTGATCATGTTAGATGATCGTTATACGTACAACGAAGACACTGAACGCTTTATTCCCATTAATGATGGGGATGTGTTAATGACACAACCAAACAACAAAACCTTAACAATCACAGGCATCGCCAGAATAAAAGAAGATGCCATTGGCACCTTCTTAACCCCGGGTTTAAAATTTTTCCCTACACTCATTGATACAGTTTTAACCGACGCCTCTGAAAGCGACATCGGCCAAGCACAACGCGATGCCGATATCGATGTGGTTAGTGGCACACCGATTGACCCCCAAGTAAAAGCACAACAACTAAGAAACTGGGGCGTTGATGCCACACCTTCTCAAATACTCATCTATCCCGTTAACTATGATGCCAAAGTTGCCATCACATCTTATTTAGACACCTACAACGAAAATCTTGATGAGGATGATCGGGTCATTTACACCGATTTAGCAGGCATTATCACAGAGTTAACCAGTGATGTCATTGATGGCATATCGTATGTACTCATCGCCTTTTCATCCATTTCTCTGATTGTCTCAACGGTTATGATTGGCATCATCACTTATATATCTGTACTAGAAAGAACCAAAGAAATCGGCGTTTTAAGAAGTTTGGGCGCAAGAAAGAAAGATATTTCACGTGTTTTTAACGCCGAAACGACCATCATTGGCTTTTTAGCTGGTAGTAGTGGCGTGTTTATTGCCTTTATCTTAACCTTCCCAATCAACGCCATTATTAAACGATTGGTTAACGATGTTGGTAATCTTGCTATAATGCCACTATCAGCCGTTTTTGGTCTAATTGTTTTAAGCATCATTTTGACTTATCTTGCTGGCTTAATACCCGCCCGTATGGCTTCAAATAAAAACCCAGTCGACGCCTTAAGAGTCGAATAAAAAAATGACCAATCATTGTAACAAATGATTGGTCATTTTACTATTCAGATTGACTCGGCCACGCATCCTTTAAAGATGGCGGTATAAGAACCCGGTCAATCATGTGCATGGTTCCAAACATCACAAGACTCTCAGAACTCGTAATGCTAGCGCCTTGAATTTGTAAGGCGTCTTCTACAATCGATACACTTAAGGTCTCACCTTGCACTGTCGTTAGGTCTAATGGCGCTTGTTCATAAAGTTCACTAGCCAAGTAATCGTCTAAGACAACATGATATAACAATACATCTATAAACGTTTCGCTTGCAAGTAATGTCTCTAATGAAAGATCCATTTGATCAGCAAGTGTTCGTAAGGCTTCTTCACTCGGTGCAAAAATAGTCAATCCAATATCAGTAAAATCTCCTGAACCAAAATTAGGCAACAAATCCAAAGGAATATCCCCTGACAAAATCAGCTCAAACAACAACGCTTGCAAATCATCAAACAAAAACTCAGAGCCAATTTCACTCAACATCGCACTCGGCAACAACACCGCATCGATTTCATGTATCATTCCTTGACTTGTTGTTAACTCATAGCCAGTCATAGAAACCATGCCATTCAATCTTAAATAAGGATCCGCTTGATCAAACTGAATCGACTCTCCTTGTAAGGTTGGTAAACTCATCGGAGCAAACCCCTCTAAAGCACTTTGTGTATGTTGACGCTCAGCAATCACGTGGTATTGTAAGAAATCATCGATCCAAGGTGCATCATAAAGCGCTGATTTAGTTAAACCCAAGGTATCAAGGATGGCATCAAAGGCATCATCATTTGGGGCAAATAATGTTAATGATGGCATCTCGTTTAAAGCATCATCAAACCCTGTTGATTCTAAAAGAGAAATCAACGTATTAAACCGACCACTCGCGTATAAGGTTGTCATGATATCCTCAGCTAAAACATGAACCTCAAGGCCAACACTTAACTCTTGTCGGTTGGTGATATCACCACTGGTAATCAAATCACCTGTTAAGGTAACTGTACCAACTTGATTTGGCACATACCGACCTCTTGCTCTATCCCAAGCCACAGGTATGCTTACTTGAGAACCATCACTTAAGGTGACATCAATGTTTTCAGGTAAGCCTAGGTCATCAAAGCTTGTAAATTGCGGCACACTGATTGCTTCTAGCTCATGAACACGTTCAATGTTTGATGTATCTTCCCCGCAGGCCACCAGTAACAAACCCAGCAAAACAAGCATCCCAGCACTGATTATTTTTTTCATAAACATCACCTTCTTTTTAATGATTTTATTATATCATGTTCAAAGCCAAATAACGAACAAAGGGACTTGCATTGAGC
>PWKX01000056.1 GCA_003559585.1 Mollicutes bacterium
TAACCATCAAGTACCAATAAAGCAACGTGGTCATAATCTTTAGCAAGCTCATCACTCACCGCTTTTAAAGGTGTATGGTAAGGGGGTAACCCGTAGTGATTTAAAAGCGCACTACTAACATTAACAATTGAATCATCATAATTTATTTTCACCTGGCATCACGCTTTCTTTTATATATATGTGTATTGTACAGTCTTACACGCTTTTTTTCAAGAGATTAACGCCTTATGTTATAATGATAAAGAGGAGTGATACGATGAAAAACTTTACCTTTAATCTACCAACAAAAATCATTTTCGGTCGTGATCAAATCGAACAGTTATCGACAGAACTCAAACAGTTAAACATTAAAAAAATGTTGCTGGTATACGGAAAAGCTTCAATTAAAAAACTCGGTATTTATGACCATATCATTCATGTTGCTAATTCATTAGACATTGAAGTTTATGAAGAAGGTGGCGTTGAACCAAATCCGGATATTGAAAGTGTGTTAAGTGGTCAAGCGACCATACAAAAGCACGACATTGAATTCATCTTAGCCGCTGGTGGGGGATCTGTGATTGATGCGGCCAAAGCCATGGCTTTGGCTAAAGACTTACACCCAAGTGAAGTGTGGGATGTGTTCATGCGTAAAGAAACCTATGAATCAGTCTTGCCACTTGGTGTGATTTTAACCCTAGCAGCCACCGGGAGTGAAACCAATGGTAATACCGTGATTTCCAACCGTGCTCTAAATGATAAACGGAGTGTGGCAGACAATCAACTCATTCCGCAGTTTGCCATCATTGACCCAAGTTATACCATGAGCGTGAACAAACACCACACCATCGCAGGTTCAATCGATATAATGATGCATATTTTTGAACAATATTTTTGTCCAACCGAGCACACAGATACCAGTGATTATATGTCTTTAGGTATTTTGAAAAGCACACTGGATAATACCTTTAAAATCTTAAACAGTGAAGACGATTACCATGTTAGAGCCAATATTTCTTGGGCCGCAACCTTAGCCTTAAGCTGGATTTTACAACAAGGCAAACAGGGTGACTGGGCGTCACACCGTTTATCCTATCCGATTACCATGGATTACGGCATTACCCATGGACACGCCCTCGCGATCATTCAACCAGCCTGGATGAAAGAGATGCTAGCACAAGATGCACCACTTATGAAGGCGCGCTTAAGTCGTTTAGGGGACTTCTTATTCAATGAAACAGACCCACAAAAAACAATCACATTAATACAAGACACATTTCGCTCATTCGGTGCCGCTTCAAGTTTCAAAGAAGCCGGTGTTGAGCTAACAGACGACGATGCGCAAAGAATGGCAGAAAAAACCTTAGAATTAGGCCCCATTGGCAACATGCTTAAGATCAGCACCACCAAACAAGCGAAAGCCATTTTCAAAAGGGCCTCCTAATGGAAGCAAAACTAGTCCTTTTTATCTATGCCAAACATACCACAGAGATGATGATCGAAACCTTAAAGGCATCTTTTGAAACCGCCTATACCAAACAATTACAAAAAAACTTATTATCATTTACCTTTACGCAAGGAGAAGAAACAACCGGCTTTGATGATGTGCGTGCCCTTATTTTCACAGACTTTCAAATCAACCTTACCACCGCGAGTTTACCAGCAGGCTATCACAACTACATTAGCGATGAACACATGCAGAAAATATTGCCTAAATTATCACCCGGTGATTACAGCTTTGAAAGCATCCTATTAACACTCATTAAACAAAAACCAAACACACTATCTTACTTAAAAAAAACATTAAGCCAACAACTATCAAACACCGATATCACCACCATACAAACTTATGGGGCACACCATATGAACGCTTTGAAAGCCGCCAAACATTTATACATACACCGAAACACCTTGCACTACAGATTAGAACAAATCAAAGACAAAACCCTCATTGATGTTAAAACCTTCAAAGGGCTTGTCATCATGGAAATACTATTCGGACAATGATTTGTGCACTTTGCACATACCATTGTCCTTTTAATTGGTGTACAATAATCCATGAGTGAACAAACAGAAAGGATGTGCTCACACATGGGCCAATTATCATTTAAAGGCATTAAAAAGATTTATGATGGCAACGTTCAAGCGGTTGCTGATTTCAACTTAGAAGTAGAAGACAAAGAATTTATCGTCTTTGTTGGACCATCTGGTTGTGGTAAATCAACCACACTAAGAATGGTTGCAGGACTTGAGGAAATCACTGAGGGTGATTTATACATTGATGGCAAACGCGTCAACGACGTGGCACCAAAAGACCGTAACATTGCGATGGTATTCCAATCTTACGCGCTATACCCACATATGAGTGTTTATGACAACATGGCATTCGGTCTTAAACTACGTAAAATGCCAAAAGAAAAAATTAAAGAGCGCGTAAATGACGCCGCTAAAATATTAGGGTTAGAAGAATTATTAAACCGTAAACCAAAAGCCTTATCAGGTGGACAACGTCAACGTGTGGCCCTAGGCCGTGCGATTGTACGTAACGCAGAAGTGTTCTTAATGGATGAGCCATTATCCAACCTTGATGCGAAATTACGTGTACAAATGCGTGCAGAGATCATCAAACTTCACGCAAAAATTGAAACAACCACCATTTATGTTACCCATGACCAGGTTGAAGCGATGACCATGGCCGATCGTATTGTTGTTATGCATGATGGGTTCATCCAACAAGTGGGCACACCAAGTGAAATCTATGATACACCTGATAACATGTTCGTTGGTGGTTTCATTGGAACCCCAGCCATGAACTTCTTAAAAGGTAAAATCAAAGATGGCTATTTCATCTCTAAAGACATGAAAGTAGAAATTCCAAAAGCAAAAGTAGATATGTTAAAAGCACAAAAATACAACAACAAAGACATCGTGATGGGCATTCGTCCTGAAGATATTCACGATGACAACATCGTGCGTGAAGCTTACCCTAACGCACAAGTAGACTTTAAAGTTGATGTGGCAGAACTACTCGGTAGTGAAACCAACATCTCAGCTAAAATTGCTGATCAAGACGTCATCGCTCGTGTTGATGCTAGAACAGACATCAACATTGGAGATACAGTTAACTTAGTATTAGATATGAATAAAGTTCATTTCTTCGATAACGAAACTGAATTACGCATCAAACCAGAAGACGAATAATAATTAACTGGAAATCCATATGAGGATTTCCAGTTTTTATATAAAAGAGTGATTGTTTAAGAAGATGTGGTTGTGCTACACTATGATAAAGGCGGTGGTGTGATGAACACAAATTATGAACACAAGTTCCTTATTCAATTATCAAAACAATTTCCTAACTTACAAAGTGCTGCCACAGAACTAATCAACTTA
>PWKX01000118.1 GCA_003559585.1 Mollicutes bacterium
AAGGCGGGGGCTTCGGGTTTAAGCCTTAACCCATGGCCAGATTCACAAGTGGCCCATCTTTAACCGAAAGACTAAAGATGTTTTTGGCTGCATTAACGTCGGCGTCTCTAGACGGGCACCACAAAGCCCGCACTCGTAAAAATCACGAGTTCGCCTGTTGTCTCTCGACTTCTGACCACAACTGCTACAAGTTTGACTTGTATAATCCGGGTCAACGTTAACGACTTTTATACCTAGGACTTTAGCCTTATATTTGATGAACTCAATTAATTGACTAAAAGCCCACGTATATTTCCGATAACGCCTGTTAGACAAATGATGTCCTTTTAAGTCCTCAAGGACTAAAACGTTTGTGCCTTGAGAGACGGCATGGTCTATCAAGCGCCTCGAAAGAAAGTGGTTACGGTCCTGCATCCAGCGGTTCTGCTTGTTGGTTATTTCGTCTTTACTGCTTGATTGTTCTTTGGAACGTTTCTTACCAAACTCTTTTTTCTTGTGTGTTATGCGTTTTCCGTTGCCGATGCGTTTTCCGTCATTGCACACTATAGGATTTTTTATTCCTAGGTCAACGCCTAAAACCTTTTTGTCTTCGGATGCTGGAACAAATTCTGTTTTTACATGACATGTGAGTTGAAGGAACCATTGACCCCCGTCTTTCTTAATCAGTTGACTTCCACCGAACTTTTCGGTTTTGGATAGAATTTCTCGGTGATAGTCACAGACCTGCAACGGAATGTTGGTGCGGCAGAAGGTTAGCCAGTCGGTGAAATGTTTAGTTTCAGATTCAGCAAGGCGGAAGAGTTGGTTTCTTAGAATAATAGGAAATTTTTTGATATTCGGCCAGCGAACAAGTTTGTGTTTCTTTTTACACGTTTGGATGTGCGCAAAAACTCGTTCATCGACCCAGCGCAGTGTATCTTGCAAGATAGCAGAGTTGAGTTTCGGATACTGTTCTCTATACTCCTTATACTTGTCTTTCTGGGTTTTGTAGAAATCGGTTTTGTTCCTTGACTGGATTTGCTTCATTCTATAGCCAAGGAAGTCCCGTGCTACAGACTCCACAGATTTGTGGACAGCATTAACAAACCCGCGTTTGCGTTCGTTAGTTTCGGGGTGGAGCTTTATAGATATTGTCTTGGTCTGTGTTTCCATGGCTCTCTACTAGTATTTATACAAATCCTTGACTTCCTTGGTATAATGTGTTATAATATCCTTTAAAGGTTCTCATACGTTTGCTAGTCTCTTCTACTCTTATTTATAAAAATAGTTGACTTCGTTAATTTTGCCCGACCTTATATCCCCACGAATGAATTCGGGGGTTTTACGGTCGGGAAACTGATAACTATCTCATTTGCAGATATCATACTACTAACTAATATTTTTGTTAAGCACAACAATTTTTTATTTCCCGACATCTCGTATCGTGTTAACCAAGTAATTGCCTTGCCCTCATTTTCCCGAATTTGCGATTGTTTAACGAACTTGTTTGTGTTGTGTACTAATTTCAAATTACGAATGATTCTTATGTGCCGAAACATTTTTAGAAATGACCGTCCCGGATGTTCTTTTTCCATGTCAAGAAGCATATCAATAAAATGGATGGTTTTTTCTAAGTCTTCTACACCATTTTTGTTTTTCCATCTTGACAGATACTTGATGCAACATCCTGTAATAAACGGGATGTTGCATTTGTGTAGAAACTCTACCGGTTGGATGTCCATGTTTTTATAGTGGTCTCCACCCACTTGTTTACCAAGAGCACCTTTTTGTTTTTGTTTTTCGAGTCTTTGTGCGTCTTCTCTATCTTTTACTGGATCACCACCAAGTGTTACCACGGGTTTTACCTCCACTTAAAAATAATCTAATCAGAAAATTTAGTGTTTTCGTTTACCCAATATCATTTTACCCCGCCGGTGTGTAATCCATGTAAACTCTGCCCCTTGCAATTTCATAATACTACTATATCTCCTTTGATAAAACCGTTACCTGACAACATTATACCATAAAACAAACCTTATGTCAAGTCGTGTTTTTTATCCTTCTGGATTGTGTGAACTAAACAAAAACACAATCGGTTATTTCTTCCATCTCACTGAAAAAAGGACACATCCGTTCCGCATGTTTCCGACGAGTTTCGTTTTTTTCGACCCTTTTCTTCAGATGATAATAATCGGCTTGGCGATCTTTCGATGCCTCTCTTAAACTACGATATATCCTTCCATCTACTCTAACAGGCTTTGGCTGGCCCCGGTGGTTAAACGGATCCGCCCATTCAGATTTCGTTTCGGGCCGGATGAGATCACTTAACGTTATTTCTCCATCTATTACCAGATTGGCCAAAGCCCGTTGTTTTTCTTTATCAGGATGAAACATACTAATGTGGTATGCTTCCTTTAGACCCAAATGTCCGTCTTCAAATAGTTGCAAAACTTTACCAGACAGTCGCATTAGACAAATTCTATCCGAAACGTATGATCTGGACATTCCGATAGACTTTGCAATGCCACAGATCGTCCATCCATTCCGTCTCATATCATGATACTTTCTTGCCTCTTCAACAACTTCACTATTTTTACAAACTTTGTTCATCTCTTTACCTCATCATTAATATGGGTTAACGATTAACAACAGTATAACACAAAAACCACATTTTGTCAACCGCTTTTTACTACTGTCATACCAATCCATCACTATTTCCTAACCTCATTCCTGTGCGGATAAAACGTTTGGCATTTTCCTGTGTCCCATCGTCACGGCACGTACAACAATCACCACAACTTATCGGCGTTCAAAACACATAAAGCAAATTAAGTTAAGTTACCTTACTACTACCTAACATGTTACCATAAATGAGAACTAAAGTCAAGTGTCGTGACAGGCGTTTCGGAGGCATTAAGGTGTCCAACAACAGATAAAGCAAAAACATCGGTAAACCAACCATTGTTACGATTTGCAATATAACTATCATCGCACAGATTCATTGTATTTCCTCCTTCTTAGGAATAATGTCCTTGTCCAACTTTAGTGTCGGACACGTGAAGGGCTTGCCACATTCTATTTTGGGATCAGGATTCCAGTCAGGAGCTTCGACCCTATCCCCATCTTTGAAAGGTTCGAAACTCCTATGAGTAGTTCCGTCACCGTTTGTGCTGTAGTAATATGGCATTTTGACCTCTTGGAATAATATTTAAAGTTCCACTGTTATTTCAGTATCCATCACTCTTCCTCAATCACATCATCATAAACAAACCTATCCACATAATCCCTATTCTCAGAAAAGATAGGAATCTTAAGATCCCAAATATCATCTAACAAACATTCACCTCTTTGATAGCAAGCTTCAACATCAGTATCCCAATT
>PWKX01000213.1 GCA_003559585.1 Mollicutes bacterium
CAACTGATTTCTCAAAGTCTTAACAAAATCATTATCAACAATGCTATCAAACTGTGGAACATCAATTTCAATAATCGTTCCTTCATCTTCAAAAACTTTCCACAAGTCTTTATTTAGTTTCTTTTTCATGATACGCCCTCCATTAAAGCTCAAATTTTTTCAATAAGCGCTTTAAGTTCTCCTTTTCTTGTTGACTAATGTACGCTTTTTTCTTTTTATCATATATATGTATACAAATTGCGGCTGATTCAACACAAACAACTAATGCAATCATTCTATAGCCAGACCTTTTCCCCTTATTATCGCCCTTAGAAAGTCAGATTTTTTTATACCTAGCTCATGAGTGCCATACAACAAGTCACCTTTTAAATTCGTATCTTTATAGTTGCATCTTCTAAAATCAAATCTCTTAGTTTCTCTTTATCTAACTTACATTTCTTAAAATCCTTGGTGATGCTAAAAGAGAACTCATCGGTAAATTCTTTTAGTTTTCCACCCTTGGGTATGATAATTTTGAACTTGCCAATAGCATTCACCCCATACCCTATTTGATAGGGTACGATATATACAATATCACGCTGCCTATACAGTGTCAACACTTTTGAACTAAAACGACAGTGTTTAATCATAAACGCTTTCTTATAACCTCAACACCAAAAAACCGCACCCTCCGATTGGCATGAAGCCTGCAAATCTTAGGGTGCGGTTTATCAATAGTTTTATCTTGGTTTCATCATCAATGCAACCTTACCAAATGCTAACCATCTTATCTTTTGGTAGATACATCTTATCACTGCTACTTATTTGGTAGTAATCTTGAAACTCCTCAACATTACTTAACTGCATGTTCGCTCTTAAAATAGCGGGACCATGCACATCAACTTTTAACAGTAGTTGGCTGTATTCAGTTGATGATTTCACACGCCAAACACGTGCCCAGTTTTTAAAGAAATCATCGTAGTTATGATCATCATGTTTTTTACTTGCCTCAAGCGCGCATCTTAACCCACCACTATCGGCAATGTTTTCCGAAACAGTTAAGGTTCCATCACACGGTCCAAACCCTGTTTCAACGCCATCAAATAAAGCAATCATGTCTTTAGCTTTTTGTTTAAACGCTTTTAAATCAGACTCGGTCCACCAGTTATTTAAAGAGCCTGTTTCATCAAACTTAGCGCCATTATTATCAAAGGCATGCGATATTTCATGGGCCATGACAGCCCCAATCCCACCGTAGTTTTCTGATGCGCTTTGTTTAAGACTATAGTAAGGTTCTTGTAAAATCGCTGCTGGGAACACTATTTGATTATTGGTTGGGCTATAATACGCATTGACCATACTGGCTGGCATGCTCCAAATGTTTTTGTTCGGTTTTTGATTGTATTTAGAAAACTGATGTTGTTGGATGATTCGGTTCATCGTTAATCTTTCTTGAATTAAGTCTGAACCCGCTTCATAACCCTTCACCTCAAAACGGTCATAATAAGGTGGCAGTTCATCTGGATAACCCACTTGTACACTTAAGCTTGATAGTTTTTTAATCGCTTTATCTTTTGTTTCATCCTTTAACCATGTATTTGAAGCAATCCGTTCTTGATAAACCCCAATCATCTCATGGACCATGGTGGCCACATCAGCTTTGGCTGTTGGGCCAAAAAAGGTTTCACCGTAATAAAGCCCGACCACTTGATCAAACCGGTTGTACGCTTGATAAAAGGCCGCTTTTTCTTTACTTTGCGCTTCTTTTGTTCCTGATAAAGCCCGTCTAAAGGCCCCACCAGCAACCCTTAACTCATCGCTTAAGTTTTCCGCAAACTTAAGCGCGTTAGACACTATCATCCATGATTGAATCCATTTAAAATGTGCTTCGTTGATGATGGTTTCAAACGCTTCAATAAAATCAGGGTTGGTGATGATCAACTGATCAACATCTTGTTGCACCAGTGCTTCTGCTTGTTTGATCAAATCAAAGGTTTTTGTGCGGTCTAACACAGCCTTTTTATCATACGGGTTATACATCTTTACGTAATCGGCCTTTTCAACACTAGATTTAGTCACTGGTACAAGCAAGGCATCAAACGCTAAGGCTTCTTCAATCAGCGTATCAACCTCACCAGCTTTAAACCCATATAAACTTAACACTTGCTTGGTGGTCATGGTAAATAGATCAAGCAACTGCTTTTTCTTCGCTTCATCGTGATAATAACTCGTATCTGGTAAAAATAAATTCGCGGCCCCAAAGTATAACACTTGGTTGTTGCTGTTCATAAAGTCTTGCATCACACTAAAAGAAAACGGCATCTCCACCGACTCTAAAGCAAAGTCTTTAAAAGCGGCTTCTAAATCATGGATGCTTTTTAAAGATTGAATGCGCTTTAACACCGCATCAAACGGTTTGCTTCCCAGTGTCTCACGTTGTTTAAAATCGGTTGTCATGTGGTACAACTTAATGAACTTCTTGAGATTGTCATTTAAGTCACTTGGATCTTGTTCCCACTTTTTAGTCAATGCCATCAAGGTCTTTTCAATGCCTAAATGGAGTTCTAAAAAAGCTGAAACCGATGGTTGGTCACCTGGTATTTGTGCTTTTTCTAACCAGGCACCGTTAACGGCTTCATAAAAATTTGTCTTTAATTGTTCTTTTTTCATCTGATCACCTCTATAATCATTGTACCATTTTTTAAAAAACCTGTATCCACCTTGTTTAAAATAAGCGTTGGGATTCGATTATGTTTCTTTGAATTGTGGCATTAAAAACCCGCCGTCAATCACATAGGTGCTGGCGGTGATGCTCGTGGTGGCATCACTCAATAAAAAACACGTTAAATGGGCGATTTCTTCAGGTTCAATCAAACCTAAGGGTTGTTTGTTTAAGTTGGCTTTCCCATACGCTGTATCGCCGTAAGTTTTTAAAAAATCATCAAGCATCGGCGTTTTAACCCAGCCAGGTTGAACCGCATTGACCCTGATTTGCATGTGACTTAACGCCTGCGCGTGATACCGAACGGCCGCTTCTAAGGCTGCTTTTGACATGCTGTAGGCCATCTCTTTATCATCACCATGTGTGGCCGCGGTTGATGAGATCGCCACGATGCTGCTTTTAAGGTCTAAAACCTCACGGTTAACAAGCTGTTTGATCAGTTCATTAAACGCATGCACATTAATGCGCATTGTTTTTTGCGCTTCTAACACAGATAAATCTTCAAATGCACATTTAGACGCGTAGGCGGCGGCGTGGACAACCCCGTTTAAAGAAACCCCGTCTTTTTTAAACCGCTCCACAACGGTTTTTATACCGTTTGTGTTGTCTAAATC
>PWKX01000003.1 GCA_003559585.1 Mollicutes bacterium
TTGATGTGTGTTTTTATGTCCTGTGTGGTTTTCGCACCATCTTGTAAAAACACCGCTGTTTGGAGCGCGCATTCACGGTAAGCGGTGATGATTTTTGTTTGAGATACCCCGCCTTGATTCATGGCAGTTTGGCGCAACATGAATTCTTTTTCTAGCGCTTGCCGTTTCTTTTTAATCACCGTTCGATCAAACGGTTTAGGATCTTCAAGGATGGTCACGTGGTCTTTTTCTACATCAATCAACATCAATCCTAAATGACACCGTCTAATAATATGTTGTTTGGCTTTAAACGTTCGACTATTGATTACGTTATCCGCTGGTTTTGGCACCGCAACATAAACATAAGGGGTCATCATTTGTCGCTTTAACCCCTGATCAATTAATTGAACGTTTAGTTGTGTTTTTAATTCTACAATTAGAAAATTTTCATGTTTAAAAGCCACCACATCAGCATCTTTTACTTCGGCGTTTACTTCAAAACCTTGGCGTTCTAAATATGATTTAATTGGTTCATAAAGACGCTTTTCTTTCATCAAAGCGTTGTCTTAAAGTTTTCTTAATAACCAAATTAATAAGATGGCGCCACCAACCGAAATGGCAAAACCTTCGATGGTGAACGTTCTAACACTTCCAACCCCGAACAATGACGCAATTAAGCCACCTAAGAGTGAGCCCACCAAACCAATGATGGTATTTCTAATTAAACCCCTTCTTCTTACTTTCATGATGATGCTGGCAATCCAACCTACTAATAATCCAAAAATAATCCACGATAGTATTCCCATATCAAAGCCTCCTCAAGCTATGGTTCATATACCTCATTTTAACAAATAATTCGAATAAAGACCATAAAAGACAATGGCATCATAAAAATTATTGTAAACCTTTTTGTAATAATATATAATAATTTTGTGAGATTTTATGAATACGAGGTGACATAATGTTAGAAGTTAAACATGTTGAAATGAAGTACGGTGATTTTACCGCTGTACATGATTTGAGTTTCTCAATTAAACCAGGTCAAATATTTGGTTTATTAGGCACCAATGGGGCTGGAAAAACCACAACGTTTCGTGTGATCATGGGGTTATTACCACCAACCAAAGGTGAAGCCCTTTATTTCAACGAACACGTTGGGTATCACAATGTTGATGAGATCGGCTATATGATTGAAGAGCGTTCCTTGCTTACGAAAATCACGGTAAAAGATTTATTGCTGTATTTTGGTCAATTAAAAGGCATGAGCAAACCGCTCATCTTAAAACGCATGGATTATTGGTTGAACTACTTTCAAATCCCTGAATATAAAGACCAAAAAATCAAAGAGTTATCCAAAGGAAACCAGCAAAAAATTCAGTTTATTTCTGCGATTATCAACGATCCCAAACTGTTGGTTTTAGACGAACCTTTTAGTGGATTAGACCCGATTAACACAGAATTGTTTGTCAATGTGGTTAGAATCTTTCAAGAAAAAGGGGCAATGATTGTCTTTTCTTCACACCAACTTGATCACGTTGAATCGTTTTGTGAAGAAATTGTTGTTTTAGAAAAAGGCCGCGCGATCATTCAAGGCAACATCAAACAGGTGAAAAAAGACTTTAAAAAACTAACCATTCACATTGCGGCCGATGTTGATTTAGAAGCGTTAGAAGCATTACCTGGTGTTTATAAAGTTGAAAAAAACACACAAACCGTTAAAGTTAAAATCGAATCAGAAGCTTACATTCAAGCCATCTTTGACTATGTAAAAACATGTGACAATGTCACCAAGTTTGATGTTGAAGAAGCCTCATTAAGCGAAATATTTGTGGCTAAGGTGGGTGGTTCACGTGAACAAGTTTAAGTATTTGGTTAGCTTTGGCTTAAAAAAACGGATTTGGCGAAAAGCGTTTATCATCACCAATGTCATTTTAGGCATAGCAATTTTACTAATCGCGAACATTCCAGCATTGATTGACATGTTTGGCTCTGATGATGAAGCGCCAACCCCTTATCAAGTCATCGTCATCAACGACACCCAAGACCAAGAATATGACTTAAGTGCCAGCATCGAAGCCTACATCAACAACGACTTTATTGAAGACTCTTTTGAAGTTAAAGCCACCAGTTATGACGATTATGATGTTTTTTGGGAAGATGATGATGTGGATATCTTACTCATTTTCTTTGGTGAATTAAGCAGTCCAGATGTGGATATGTATGTGAAACCTTCTCATACTGAGCGGCACTTAATCAATAACATTCAACGGTTTTTAAACGATTACCAGGGCATTGAGTTCGCTAATTTCAATGTTATCGAACGTGAGCAAACCGGTGATGAAGACCACGGACGCATTGCACCTGAAGACCGCATGTTCATTGAAGGCATTGTCAGCATCTTATTTTTACCGATGTTCATGTTAATCATTTTTGCCACACAATTTTTAGGTGTCGACATCATTGAAGAAAAATCTTCCAAAGCGATTGAGACCATCATCGCCAGTGTCCCAGCCAAAATACATTTTCTTTCTAAAATTACCGCCAGTGTCGGTTTCTTATTGATTCAAGGGTCATTGTTGATTATTTATGGATTATTAGGTGCAGGCCTAGGACGCATCATGTCAACCACTGTTGATACTGAAGCCTTATCTTTATTTGCTGAAGTCGCAACAAGAATCCCTGATTGGCCAGTGCTTTTAATGTTAACCATTTTATTCATGTTAGCTGGCACAGTCTTGTTCCTTACTTTATCGGCTTTAGTCGCATCGATTGCGACCACACAAGAAGATTACCAACAATTCCAAGCACCCTTAGTATTAATTTTAATTTCAGGCTTCTATATTGGGATTTTCTTACCAATGATGGGTGCTGATGGGTTTATAAAAATCGCGTCATTCATCCCATTATTCTCACCATTTGTTGCCCCAATCGCGTTTGCGACAGGTGTGACATCGGTATGGCATGGGTTAATATCTCTATTAATTTTAATCCTAACTGTTTTACTGTTAATGTATGTCATTTCACCCATTTATAAAGTGGCCATCTTATCCTATGAAGAAACAAAGTTCTTTAGACGAATTGGCCGTTATGTTAAAAAAGCCTTTAGTAAAAAAAACACATAAGACGCTAAAAATATGCTTGTTCGCAAGCATATTTTTTTGCTTTAGCTTAAAAACCACGTTATACTATACATATCAAAGCAACACAAAATTGAATTAGGAGGCATGTTATGCAATACCGTATTGCAAGGCAGTTTCCCGATGAAATCTTCAATCAA
>PWKX01000014.1 GCA_003559585.1 Mollicutes bacterium
CAGAGCATTTGTTTGATTCAGAAGACCAAATGATTCGCATTGATATGAGTGAATATCAAGAATCTCACAGTGTGGCACGATTGATTGGGGCTCCACCGGGTTATGTTGGCTATGAATCAGGTGGTCAGTTAACTGAAAATGTGAGACGAAAACCCTACAGTGTCATTTTGTTCGATGAAATAGAAAAGGCACATCCTGAGGTGTTTAATACGCTGCTACAAGTATTAGACGATGGTCATTTAACTGACGGAAAAGGCCGTCAAGTCAATTTTAAAAACACCGTCATCATCATGACCTCAAACATTGGCTCTGAACTTCTCTTAGAAGGCTTAAACACAGATGGTACAATCGATAAAAGCGTTGAAAATAAAGTGTTTGATCGGTTGAACAAACACTTTAAGCCAGAGTTTTTAAACAGAATTGACGACATCATTTTATTTAAACCTTTACAACAAAAAGAACTATTAGGTATTTTAAACTTACAAATTGAACGGTTGAACATAAAGTTAAAAGAAGAAAACATTGACATCAAGTTCACAGACCAAGCGAAAAACCGAATCTTAGCTGAAGCTTATTCTCCACAATTCGGCGCAAGGCCAATTCAACGTTACTTAGAAAAACATATCGAAACAGAACTATCAAGACAAATTATTAAAGGTGACATAACCACAGAATCGCAAGTGTTAGTCGACCTTGAAGATGACCAGTTTATCTTTAAAGACGCCACCACCATTGCATAACAATCAAAAACCCTAAAAACGCCTGTTTTTAGGGTTTTTGATTGTTTAGGGTTAAAAGTTAGAAACATGAAAACCCTTTTATGGTATAATATGACTTGTATGAAATATCATTCTATGATTTATGTGAGGTGGCATATGCGCATTAAAGAACATCCGATTTTATCATTTGATGTCGATGAAATGATAAATTTTACCTATAATGGTAAAGCTTTACAAGGACTCAAAGGCGATACCATCGCCAGTGCATTACATGCAAATGGCATTAAGAAACTGTCTGAAAGCATTCATTTAAAAAGACCCCGTGGGTTTTACTGTGCGATTGGTAATTGTGCCTCATGCAACATGGTTGTAGATGGTGTGCCGAATATCAGAACCTGTATCACGCCATTAAAAGAAGGGATGGTTGTTGAAAACCAGGTTGGAAAGGGGCGTGTTTATGGAACATAAAGAAGTGGTGATTATTGGCGCTGGGCCAGCAGGTCTTAAAGCGGCTAAAAGCTTACTTGATGCTGGTGCACATGTGACCATCATTGACCGTAATAAAAAGCTTGGCGGTCAGTTGACCAAACAAACCCATAAGTTTTTCGGCAGTGAAAAACAATTCGCCTCATTTAGAGGCATTGATATTTTAGAGTTATTGGTGCAAGATTTAGGGCGGTATGCAGAGCGTTTAAACATACTTAACGAAACCAGTGTCGTCGGTTTATATAAAGATAAAGTGTTGTCGTGTGTCAAACATGACCGTTATTTTAAAATAAAGGCCAAACGCATCATTATGGCCACAGGGGCTAGTGAAAAACACCTGCCGTTTGAAAATAATGATTTACCTGGTATTTACGCAGCTGGGGCTGTGCAAACACTTATGAATGAATATGGGGTGAAACCTGGTCATAAAGTGTTGATGGTTGGCAGTGGCAATATTGGATTAATCGTGTCTTACCAATTAATGCAAGCTGGTGTTCAAGTTGTGGCCCTTGTCGAAGCGGCATCAAGCATTAGTGGTTATTTAGTTCATGCATCTAAAATTAAAAGATTAGGTGTTGATATTTTAACCCGCACAACCATTAAAAAAGCTTTAGGGACCGATCAAGTCGAAAAAGTGGTGATATGGGACGTTGATGATACTTGGCAAGGCATTAAACGAACTGAGCGAACACTTCATGTCGATACGGTATGTATCAGTGTTGGCTTAGCACCATTGACAGAACTTTTAATGCAAGTTGGTGCTGAGGTTACTTATGTTAGAGAACTTGGTGGCAATGTCCCTATTATTAACCCCTATTATGAAACAACGGTAAAAGGGGTTTATGCTTGCGGTGATGCTTTAGGCATTGAAGAGGCCTCTAGTGCCATGGTAGAGGGTGCATTAACGGGTATGTTTGTGGCTGAAGATTTAGGTTACACGCTAGAAGAAAGCACACAAAAAATCAAAGCCTTAAAATCAGAACTAACCTTTTTAAGAAGTGGACCACATGCCGAGAAAATTAGAACCGGCTACATGAAGGTAGGGGTGAAAACATGATTGAAAAAACAGGTGTGGCACCAAAAGACTTGTTTATGCAAGAGTTTCCTGCGGATTCAGATGTTTTAAATGATCCTAAAGCGATTATTGAATGTTATAAAGAAATTCCATGTAACCCATGTGAAACATCATGTCCTTTTGATGCAATTCATATCGGTGAAGATATAAACAAACGTCCACAAATTGATTTTAATGCATGTACGGGTTGTGGCATTTGTGTGTATAACTGTCCAGGCTTAGCTATTAGTGTTCGTCATTTAAAAGGCGATAAAGCAGTATTGAAAATTCCATTTGAATTTACACCTAGACCAGCGAAGGATTCAATGGTGAACGTGGTTGACCGTGGTGGTGTGGTTATCACCACAGGCAAAGTTATTAAAGTTCAAGATGGTAAAAACCAAAAACAAACCGCATTATTACATATCGAAATAGATCGCGATTACATTTATGATGCCATAACGATTGAGGTGCCACATGGATCCTAAACACGTGATTATTTGTCGGTGTTCAGATGTGACATTACAAGATCTTTATGATCTATTCGAACAAGGCTATGATAGTTTTGAAGAACTCAAACGGATTAAACGTGTTGGGATGGGTCCATGCCAAGCCAATACGTGCGGTAAAATGGTACAATGGGAAATCGCAAAGTACTTTAATAGACCATTAGAGGATGTGAAGTTTCAAAACATGCGACCCTTCACCTTAGGCGTCAAACTAAAAAGT
This sequence comes from Mollicutes bacterium, assembly GCA_003559585.1. Lineage (GTDB taxonomy): Bacteria > Bacillota_I > Bacilli_A > Izemoplasmatales > Izemoplasmataceae > B1SED10-225. The sequence goes on from PWKX01000014.1 coordinate 2,989, forward strand.
ATCAAGGAGGCCGCAGATGATGAAGAATAAAGCAAGTGTGGTGATTATAGGCGGTGGTATTTCTGGTATGAGTGTGGCGTATTTTCTTGCGAAAAAAGGCATGAAAGATATTGTTGTGTTGGAAAAAGATTATTTTACAGCAGGGGCCACGGGCCGTTGCGGTGCAGGCATACATCAACAATGGGGCACGAAAATGAACTGCTTACTCGCTAAAAAAAG
>PWKX01000073.1 GCA_003559585.1 Mollicutes bacterium
TCGATATCCGAGTTCATCGACACACGGTATGGGTTGCACCACGCATGAAACTCTAGGCCGCGTTTTTTGGTTTCTTCAATCACGAAATTCATCACATCAAACGGTGGTTTTTTGCCTTCTTTACCTGTTAGATACCGGCTATAAGGGTTTAGCTTTGATAAGTAAAAGGCATCGTTGGTTGTTCTAACTTGAAAGAAAACCGCGGTCATGTTGAACTCAACCATTGTATCCAACATCTTGATGACTTTTTCTTTGTACGCTTGAGCGTCTTCAGTGGTTGGTAAGTCGATGTTGACCACATTCGAAACCCAAATCGCTCTAAAAGGTTTTTCTTGGTAGGTTGTTGGTACCTCAACTTGTCGGTCTGTTCCAAAATAGGTGATGGGGGTTGTTTCATCTTTAAACTTAAATAGCTTTGTCATAATTGACTCCTTCTTATTGATTAGAATAATAGGTTAAATATGGCTTATGTGCTTCTTTTAATTCATTAAAAACCGTTTTTGCAGTTTCAATGGATGTGGTTAAAGGATGGATTTGTAAGGCGAGCAACGCCTTATCTAAATCTTTTTCATAAATGGCATCACACAACAATTCTTCAAATGCCTTCATCGATTGAACCAACCCTCTAATTGGCAAGGGTAAGCGTCCAATGTGGACAGGTACAGGGCCTAGTTTTGTGATGCGCGCAGTGATTTCAATCGCACAGCCATTAGGCAAGTCGGTAATGTGACCATTGTTGATGGTGTTGATGACTTGGTAATCACGTTTATCGGCATAAATGGAATGAATGATGTTACAAGCCACATCTGAATAATAAGCGCCACCGCGTTGTTCTAATTCCTTTGGTTTTACTTTAAGGTTTTCATCTTTATATTGTTCAAACAAGCTTTTTTCTAGTTTTTTAACGCTTTCAGCACGTGTGGTGCCACTTTCATATTGTTTGATGAAATTGCTAAACATCTCATCATAGCGATAGAAATATTTATGATATGGACTTGGATAAACACCAAGCTTTGTTAGAAAGTCATGCGGCCAAGCTAATGGATCAATGTTTTGCATGGTCATTTGTTTACTTTCAACGTCTTTTAAAATGTCTGGTAATTTATCTTTACCGTTTTTATACACATTTAAAACATAAGACAAATGATTTAGCCCTGCAAAATATGGGATCAAGGACTGAGCTTTTGTATCTAACACTTTTGCGAAGTGGTTGGTTAAATTTATTGGCACATTACACACACCAATATAGCGTTCAAAATCGCTGTAACGGAAAACCGCTTCTGACACAATGCCAGCAGGGTTGGTGAAGTTTATCAACCAAGCATTTGGACATAAGGTTTTAATCTCTTCGATGATGTCATAGATGACAGGGACAGTTCTTAAGGCTTTAAACAAACCGCCTGCACCATTTGTTTCTTGCCCTAACATGCCGTGTTTAGCAGGAATTCTTTCATCATGAACACGGGCATCAAGTTGACCAACACGCATTTGTGTGGTCACAAAATCCGCATCTTTTAGCGCCTTTTGACGATCAAGGGTTAAATGAATTTTAATGGGAAGACCCGCTTCTTTAACCATTCGCTTTGCCAGGTTTCCAACAATGTCTAATTTCTCTTTGCCTTCTTCTATATCCACAAGCCAAATTTCTTTGATTGGTAAGCTATCATAACGTTTGATAAAGCCTTCAATCAATTCCGGGGTGTATGAAGACCCACCACCGATAGTAACGATTTTTAACTTTTTATTCATAAATCACAACCACTTTCTGTCAGATTTTTTTCGATTGCTTTATTTTGAGATATGCCTAGTTCGTCTAATGCTGAAAGGTAAGCCCCAACGAAGGGTTTATACTTTGGTCTAACCACATATGCTTTTGGTGCATGGCGTTGAATGGTTTGTTTAAAGGCCTGCATCAAAACCGTATTTTCGTCATAAAACACACGACCACCAATCACCACGGGCACAACCATATGTTCAATGTTGACTTGTTTCATCACCCCTAGGGTTTGTAAGGCAATGGTGTGTCCAACTTTTCTTAAAATTTCTATGGCGACTTCATCTTTTTGTTTTGCTGCTTCAAACACCACGCCAGTCACCGCACCATAAGTATGTTTATCTATGGTCATCGTTGGGTAAAACTTAGCAACAACCGCATCCATGTTTGGGGCGTTAAAAAGACGCATGATATCTTGGTTAAGTCGGGTATCTTTGTAGGTTAGTTCATCGGCTCTAAAGGCGTAATGTAGACCTTCTCTTGCGATATCAAGCCCACCACCATAGGTGCCTAACACATACCCAAGTGAGCGTAAAATGGCTTCTTTACCTTGTTTATTTCTTGCTGCGGCATTCGTGCCTGTGCCACTAATTGCCACGGCACCAAAGGGTGTGTTTAGCCCACTACGCATCATAATCCAGGCGTCGTTGGCAATCTTAATTTTTACTGGGTCGAAAACAGGTTTTAATGCGTGATACAGTTTGATAAAATCTGATTCGATATCAGCACCCGATAACCCTAGAAAAACAAAGGCGATATCTTTAGCGGTAAGTGAAAGGGCTTGAAGGCCTTGGTCGTATAATGTTTGAATCACATCAATGAACGCATCACCGTCTTTGCCTTGATGGTTAGAACCAGGACCAATCCGTTCATAATGCAACTCGCCTATTTGATCGAAAATACCCATATGGGTTTTGGTGCCGCCACCATCAAAAGCTACAATATATGTCATGATGTCCTCCTAATAACTGGTTGAATTTGACCAAGCATTACCCTGTTTTGTGCGCCTGTGGCGGTAGGGACATTGCTTGGATATTGAGACAACGTTTCATGGGCTAAAACGATAAATGCTAAGGCTTCTTTCTCATCTTCTTTAATGCCATAATGACTGATGGTTTCTACGGCTATTTCTGGCAGTAATGTTTGAACTCTTTTTAATAAATAATCATTCAATGCGCCACCACCCGAGAAGATAAGACGTTTTAAATCATACCGTGGTAAAACCCATTGACGGTATGCTAAGGCAATACTCATCGCTGTAAACTCAGTCAGTGTACAGACAATATCTTCAGGTTTATGTTTGGCTTTGTAAGCTTCGATGATGTCATCGGTGACATCATCACCAAACATTTCTCGTCCAGTTGATTTTGGAGGTGTTTTTTTTAAGAAAGCATGCTCTAAACA
>PWKX01000218.1 GCA_003559585.1 Mollicutes bacterium
AAATTTACAGCATCAGCCGAAGAAAAAATTAAGGCTGCTGGTGGCACCGTAGAGGTGATTTAATGGAAACGATCAAAGCGGTTTTCAAAAACAAGAGCTTAATGAAGAAAATTCTTTTCACTTTAGCAGTATTTTTAGTTTATAGAGCGGCTACTTACATCACGATGCCACTTATCAACCCCGCTCAAATCACACAGTTCTTTGAAGGACAAGGTGGATTTTTAGGGATTATGGACGCCTTCACGGGTAGCGCCTTATCAAACTATTCAATCATTGCTTTAGGTATTGGCCCATACATCACCGCTTCCATCGTCATTCAGCTTTTGCAAATGGACATCGTCCCAATCTTAAAAGAGTGGAGCCAAGAAGGCGATACCGGGAAACAAAAGATCAACCAAGTGACCCGTTACTTAGCTTTAAGTCTTGCATTCATTCAAGCATTAGGGATGACATACGGTTTTGCATTAACCAATGATGCTATTTTTGACATTGGTGTTGAACCGACATTCTTAACATATACTTATCTAGCATTGATTATGACCGCAGGGACAGCATTCTTGCTATGGCTTGCCGATCAAATCACGCTAAAAGGCATTGGAAACGGAACATCTATGATCATTGTCGCAGGTATCATTGCTGGTCTTCCAGGTATGTTTACCTCACTGACCAACGAATATGTTATCGATGGTTCAGGCTTTGGTTCATATGCCATTTTCGCCACTGTGGTGCTCATGTTTATTCTCATTTTAGTTGGGGTTACCTACATGCAAAGTGCCAACAGGAAAATTCCAATCCAATATTCAAATAGACCATCAAGCGCTAAATTCAAAGGGAAATCAGGTTCTAACATTCCCCTTAAAATTAACTCAGCTGGCGTCATCCCTGTTATCTTTGCGGTAACGATTTTATCGGTTCCGCAAACGATGTTAAACTTCATCCCACAACTATCGAACTCAACACTCGGCTTGTGGTTAAATGAAATGTTTAACTATCAAAGACCACTAGGTTATGTTGTTTATGCATCGTTAATTCTCGTCTTTACATTTTTCTATTCATTTGTTCAGATTAATCCAGACAAGATTTCCAACAACTTGCAAAAACAAAACGCGTTTATCCCTGGTGTACGTCCCGGTGTTGAAACAGAAAACTACATCTCTAAGTTATTGTTCAGAATCACCATTATCGGGGCATTATATCTACTTGTTGTAGCGTCGATTCCAATTTTCACAGCCATCATTTTTGGACTTCCAGCCTACATTCAAGTCGGCGGGACATCTTTATTAATCGTGGTCGGTGTTGCCATTGAAACCACCAAGCAAATTAAAACAGATGTTCAAGGCAAAAGTTACAGTGGATTCATCCGCTAGGGGGTTTTACCTTGAAAATTTTAGTGATGGGGCCCCCGGGTGCCGGTAAAGGCAGCCAGTCACAAAAACTGATTCAAGACTATGATTTGTCCCATATCTCTACAGGTGAGATGTTTAGAAAATCTTACGAACGTGGAGAAGATTTAGGAAAAAAAGCCATGGCGTTCATCAATGAAGGTAACTTGGTTTCCGATAAGATTACCAATGAAATTGTCAGAAAACGTCTCATGAAACCTGATGCGTCACGTTGTTTCTTGCTCGATGGTTATCCTAGAACTGTGACTCAGGCAAAAGCACTAGACGTCATGTTATCAGAGATGAATTCCAAATTGACAGCCGTGATTAACATCGTGGTGGACACCGATATCATTTTAGAACGCATGGTTGGTAGACGTGTCTGTAAAGCATGTGGACATACCTACCACCTCAAATTTAAACCACCACAAAAACAAGACGTTTGTGATCAATGCGGTGGAGAACTTTACCAACGCAAAGACGATCAAATTGACTCTGTTCGCAACAGATTAAGTATCTATGAATCCAAAACCAAACCAATCATTGACTACTACAAAGGTCGCGGTGTGCTTGTTAATATCAACGGTATGCAATCTTTTGACGCTGTTTACCGCGACATTAAAAAAGCATTGAGGGATTTAACATGATCAGTAGAAAAAGTGAACGTGAAATAACGATTATGAAAGAAGCTGGTCGTATTGTCGCTTTAGCACATCAAGCGGTCAAAACATTCGTTAAACCGGGTGTGAGTACCTACGATGTCGATCAGATTGTTGAATCAGTCATTCGTGATCATGATGCAACACCATCTTTTAAAGGCTATGGCGGATTTCCTGGCAGTGCATGCACATCGGTCAATGAAGAAGTTGTTCACGGTATTCCTTCTAAGCAGCGCATCCTCAAAGAAGGCGACATTTTAAAAGTCGATATCGGCGCTAATTATAAAGGGTATCATGGTGATTCGGCTTGGAGCTATCCAGTTGGTACCATCAGTGAAGAAGCACAAGCGTTGCTTGATGCGACTGAAGGCGCACTCATGGCCGGCATTGAACAAGCTAGAGCTACCAATAGACTGAGTGATATTTCTCACGCCATTCAAACCTATAGTGAAACAAGAGGGTTTAGCATTGTTAGAGACTTTGTTGGACATGGCATTGGGAAACAATTACATGAAGATCCTCAACTTCCCAACTACGGACCCCCTGGTAAAGGCCCGGTGCTAAAACCTGGTATGGTATTAGCGATTGAACCAATGGTAAACCGTGGGACAAAAGATGTGAAGGTTTTAAGCGATCAATGGACGGCTGTCACAGTAGATGGAACACTAAGTGCTCATTTTGAGCATACCGTGCTCATTACTGAAGACGACCCTGTCCTTCTAACCACACTCAATCAAGGAGGGAATCATGGCCAAAGAAGATAAGATTGAAATGGAAGGCAAAATTGTCGAAGCCTTACCGAATACAGAATTTCTTGTAGAACTCGACAATGGTCATACCATTAAGGCACACGTTTCAGGTAAAATCCGTATGTATTACATACGCATTCTACCTGGTGATAAGGTTACGGTTGAACTTTCACCGTATGATTTAACACGTGGCCGTATTACGTATCGACATAAATAAGAACAGTATTCCAAAGGAGGAAATTGGAATGAAAGTAAGACCATCAGTAAAGAAAATTTGTGATAAATGCAAAGTCATTAAACGCAAAGGGAAAGTCATGGTAATCTGTGACAATCCTAAACACAAACAAAGACAAGGTTAATAGGAGGTGCTTGTATGGCACGTAT
>PWKX01000016.1 GCA_003559585.1 Mollicutes bacterium
AAAAACATGGTCAACATCGCCACCAGCTTGTTCGACGAGCGCGGTATTGACAGGGCCATGAAAACCAATTAAAACACGTTCATGTGTCGGTGCGGCTGCCACTGATGATTGACTCATCAATGAAACAAAAAACACAAGGGTAACCATCAAAAACGTTAAAAGTTTTTTCATCGATCGCGTTTTATACATGTCATTCCACGCTCCTTTCTATTATTAAACAAACAAACCATTATTTTTATTGGTTTATTTTACCATTAATTCCTAGTTTTTACAGACATGATACAACAAGAAAAAGCACCAAATCAGTCTCCTAACCGGTGCTTCTTCTTTAATCAATCAAATTTATCATACAAAATGTTGTCATCTTTAATGTTGTGTTTTTTAAGCACTTCAATACACGCATTGATCATCCCTGGCGAACCACAAAGATAAGCTTCGGCTTCGCTTAAATCACCAGTCATGCGGTCAACCACATCGGTAATCAAGCCAACCTCGCCGTCCCAATCATCTTCTTCTGTTGGGTCTGAAAGGGCAGGCACATACGTGAAATTATCATATTTTTTATCAATATTCATAAATTCTTCTGTGTAGTATAGGTCACGTTTAGAACGCGCACCAAAGAAGTAAGTGGCTTTACGTGGCATACCCATGTCTTGAAGTTTAAACATAATTGAACGAATCGGTGCTTTGCCTGAACCACCAGCAATCATGATCATATCGCGTCTTGATTCTTCTCTTAAATAGAAATCACCATATGGTCCAGTTAAAATGATCTCATCGCCAGTCAACATCGCTTTATGAATAAAGGTTGTGGCTTGTCCTTTTGGCACCAGACGAACAATGAACTCAACCACTTCATTGTTTTTCACATCAGAAGCAATTGAATACGCCCGGATGATATCAAGACCTGGTACTCTAATTTGACAAAACTGACCTGGTTTAAAATCAATTATTTTTGGCTCAATTAAGTTAAACCGCACCAACTTCGTATCATAGGTTAAATCTTCAACCGCAACCACTTTCGCACGGTACTCAACGGCCTCCATCAGTCCTTCTGGAATCGAGACGTTCATGCTGTTTCTCACCTTTACCTGACAGGAAAGTCGAACGCCTTTTGCCTTTTCCTGCGCATTTAAGAAAGGGTCCTCGGTGGGCTTAACTTCGCCGCCACCTTCCTTTACCGTTACCTTACAAAGCCCACATGTGGCTTTACCACCACAAGCTGAGGGGATAAAAATTTGATTGTCAGATAAAACATTTAATAACGTATCACTGCCCTCAACAGGCAGTTCTTTTTTATCGTTTAATGTAATTGTCTTCTCCTCATTACCGCCTAAGATTCGATCGGCTCCAATCAGTAACAGCGTGACAATGAGAAGGATCGAAACCAGCACAATTGGCACAAATATTTCCATGTTATTTCCCTCCTATTGTATAGACGCCAAACCAGTAAACCCAATCACAGCTAGCGCTAAAATACCAAGTACAATAAAGGTAATCCCTTTACCTGCTAACCCTCTAGGAATATCCGATTTTTTCGCCATTTTTTCACGCACACCTGCTAATAAGATGATCGCCAGCATCCAACCGATACCAGAACCAAATGAAAAGGCGGCGGTTTGCACAAAGTTATATGAACGGTTTACAAAGAACAAAGACACACCAAGTACCACGCAGTTAACCGTGATAAGTGGTAAGAAAAGTCCAAAAGAGTTGTATAATCTTGGGAAAAACTTATCAATAAACATCTCTAAAAATTGAACGGTTGCCGCAATGGTAATGATGAAAACAAGTAAGTTTAACCATTCAACCCCAACACGTTGGAGTAATAAATAAATAGGGTAGTTGATAATCCCGGTTAACGTTACAACAAACACAACCGCAAGACCCATACCTTTTGCGTTTCTAACATTGGTCGAAATCGCAATCAATGGACACATACCTAAAATGTAGGCCAGTGCAATGTTGTGGTCTAAGATCGAACCTATAAATATTTCTAATGCATTTTCCATCTCACATCACCCTCCTTAAGCGGTTGCTTCTTCATCATAGTTTTTGGTTAAATCACGAATGATCCAGATCAAAATTCCAAGTACGAAAAACCCACCAGGGGCAATCGCCATCACTTGCCATGTTGGAAAACTATCAGGCAAGACTTGATAGTTAAGCAAGGTTCCAAACGCCAATACTTCTCTAACCGCGGCAATTAAAACCAGTATATAAGTATACCCTATTCCGTTAGCTAAACTGTCAAAAAACGTATATTTAACAGGATTTTTAACCGCAAACGCTTCAGCACGGCCCATCACAATACAGTTGGTAATAATCAAGCCGACATAAGCGCCGAGCGACCGGTATAATTGTGGGAAGTAAGCTTGTAAGAAAAACTGTACAATGATAACTAACCCAGCGATGATCACCATATAGGTAATCATTCGCACCCTGGTAGGGATAAAACTACGAATGAGTGAGACAATCAGTGATGAACCCATAATAACAAACGTCACCGCAGCACCCATTGCAAGGGCATTATCAACACGGTTGGTGATGGCTAAAGCAGAACAAATCCCTAACACACCAATGACAATTGGGTTATTTCTAGATAAACCATCTCTTGATACGTTAAACCATTTGGTGTAACGCATTCTAATCAATTTTTTCATGTGGTTGCACCTCCATCATAAGCATCCCAAGCCGCTTTATGTTCTTCATAAGCACGGTTCAACATCCCTTCAAACGCATTGGATGTTCTTGTCGCACCTATAATCGCATCGACTTCATTACTCGCCTCAGGATCAGCGGTTTGTGAAATCGTTAAACCACCATTCATGGTCGCACCTTGATACTTCGCTAAGTAATCATCTTCGGCGACCACACCACCTAAGCCTGGGGTTTCTTCTTGTTCTAAGACCCGGACATACCGAATCGTTTCAAAATCTGATTCAAACGCAATGATCCCGGATATAGGACCCCAAACACCGAGCCCACTAAATTCAAAGGCAAACCCACCAGACGCTTCATGAACATAAATCACCACATCATCTGTCTCGATGGTTTCCATCACCTCTTCAAACACATCGTTGAAATTTGCGGTAGTATAACTTTCATCAAAGGCATCTAAAATCGCAGATTGAACATCAAACTCTTGGTTTAAACGAATGCGTTCTGCGGTTAAAGATTGAACCCCCATCAACAATAGTGAAAAACTTAAGCCTAATATAAAGACAAAAACAATCGTTCTTTGATTTCGGCTCATGCCATCTCCTCCTCTAACGAGGCTGATTCTTCATTAATAGGTTTTTTTTGTTCTAACCAACCATCCAACAACGGTGCCACCGCATTCATGATGATGATTGAAAAAGCGTAACCTTCTTGGAATGTCCCGAAATTTCTAATGATTATCGTTAAAACAGCTAAGCCAAGGCCGAAAAAATACTTAGCCCAAGGATGTTCTGGGGATGTGGCAGGGTCTGAGGCTAAGAAAAACGCCGCAAACACAATCCCGCCGGTAATCATCGAATAAAACGGATTCACAAAATAATCAGGCAATAATAAATAACCTAAAGCCGTTAACACAAAAAACGAACCTAAATAAGATAGTGGAATCCGCCAATCAACAATCTTAAGCCCAACAAGCAACAAGCCCATCACAGCAACTAAGACAATAAACGTCTCCCCAATCATCCCTGGCACTTGACCAAACAACAGCTGTGGCACACTGTGTGTCAACGCTTGACCTAAATGCAACTCAAGCACTGGAATCATCCCAGTCACTTCACCTGTATTTGGGTCTAACCAAGATGTGGCTGTCATATGTGGTGGGAAAGACACCATCACAAAAATAATCCCCACAAGCGCAGGATTAAACACCGTTTTCCCTAAACCACCAAAAATACATTTACCAAAAAACACCGCGAATCCTGAACCAATCCCAACCATCCAAAGCGGCGCAATCGAAGGTACAAGCAATGCGATCAAAAGCGGTGTGATAAATAATGAATCATCGTAGAGTGGTTGTTTCCTAGCTTTTTTAAACGCCAGTTCAATCGGCACAGCCACCAACACACTAACAATGGCAATCCATAAAACACGACTGCCGTAATTAAAAAGACCACCCAACAACAAGATTAAAAGTACGCCCGTAAATATGCGTAAATTTCTTGATGAAAGCGGTCCGGTCTCAGTTTTGTTCATAAAACCATCCTTTCTTCCTCGTAAAAAATCTTAAGTAGGCCAAAGCCAACGTATAAATAAATTATAGCACAGATAAAACTTCGATACGCAAACAATCCCTTGTAAATTTATAAAGCATCACATAAAAAGGCTTTATTCCCTTTAAACAAGGTGAATAAAGCCATATAAACTTTTCATTCGCGCGCTAACTTTTTAACCCGTTAATTTATAATAAAACCCTTATTTTCTAAATTAACGCCTTTTTCTTTCTCAATGCTTGTATTCTTACTGTCCCATACACACCAGTAATGATCATCGCCGCACCCACAAAATGATGCCACTTCAACGCTTCTTGTAAAAACACATACCCAGCTGAAATCGCCACCACCGTGGCAATGTTGGCATAAATACTAATCACATGCGCTTCTAATTGACTTAAAGCGTAATTGAGCAACCAAAAACCACCAATAGAACCAATCACACCAAGATAAATCACAGGCCCTAACACAGAAAACTGACTTAAAGAAGACACATACAACCCAAGTTCTCCACCTAACAGTAATCTAATCACATATAAACCGTTAAAGAAAACAGCCCCCATCAACATCATAAAATAGGTAATCTCAAGACTGCTTGCCTTCACACTAACTAGACGAGAGACGATGTTGTAAAAAGATGCCGATAACACCGCTAAAAACAAAAGCGCATAACCACCAATCGCCGGTGATAACGATTGCGACATTTCCATCGTTTGAATGAACATCACCCCACCGACACTCAACATGATAAACATTAATTGCGGTATCGTTGGTCTTTCTTTTAAAATAACCGCTGAGAGCACACTAACAACAATCGGAATAAGCGCGATCATCATACCCGCTTCAGCACTGGTGGTTTGATGAAGCCCGTAGGGTTCAAACAAAAAATACAGTACCGGTTGAAAAAGCCCCACTAGCAACAATGGTTTTAACTTATCTTTGCTCAAATGAACCCGTATTACCTTCAACCTTTTTAACAAATAAAAAGCCCCATACGCAAACAAAAACCGGTAAGCTAATAAGCCAACAGGCGTGGTATACTCGAGTGCTGTTTTAGAAAACATAAATGTCAATCCGAAAATTGTCGCAAACCCTAATCCAAATAGATGTGCCTTTTTTTGTGGTGTCATACCCATCATCCTTTAATCGTATCAAAGCTATTATAACATGGCTTTTCATATCCTGATACATGATAATTAAACGTGTTTAATTTCACCTATTGTGGTTTATTCGTTATAATAAGGAAAAAAATGATTGGGGTTATAATTCATGAAACATTCATATATAAAAGTATGGGGCGATACCGTGAAACCAAAAACACTGGTATCTTCCTTATTTATCATTGCCTTTAGCACTTTCTTTTTCCACCTACTAGCACCATCAGGTGAAAACAACGACACCTTAGGGTTGTTTTTTGGTCTTTTTGGCGCGGTCTTTGGTTTTCTAATCACCGTCTTCGCCTTCAAACCGAACCGTCATATCACTGAAGAGGAGGATGCGTGATGGATCCAGTTCTCTTAATCTTCATGGTTGGGTTTGCTTTGATGGCTGTTATTCTTTATACAGGCATCGGTTTTATTCCTGGTACCGATGAAACCAGTGTGCTTATGCCCATCACGCTCGCGCTTGTTTTAGCAGGCTTTGAACCCGTATTGATTCTTAGTTTTTTCATCGCCGCCATCGTCACCTTAAACTTAACAAACACCATGCCCACTGCGCTGGTTGGTTTGCCAGGTGGGGTGATGAGTTCAGCGATGATTGAACACACCCTTTATATCAAAGCAAACGGCAACATCGCCGCCACCATCAAAAAAATGGCGGCAGCTAGTTTAATTGGTGTGTTAATTGCCGTACCCGTTTCCTTATTATTGGCACAATTATTGCTACCGGTGGCTGATGTCATCTCCCCGTTAGCACCATGGTTATTTGTGTTTGGGGCTATCTTTTTAGCACTCATAAGCCGTCATAAAATTTTATCATTACTCAGTATTTTGCCACTAGCGATCTTATTTGAAAGTTTGCGTGCGCTTTACTGGAATTTAAACATTGTCCCACAAGATCAAACAATCACCGTTTCATTCTTCCTAGGCATCACCATTGGACCGTTGATGTTTACTTTGTTTAATCTTTTAAACAAAAACATCCGTTCACAAGAAACACTTGAAGATAAAAATACGATTGTGCTACCAAAAGATGACAAAGAAAAAACAAGCTTAAACCCGCTACAAGTGCTAAATAAAGAAGAACGTTCACAGTTATCACTTGGGGCTTTAATCGTCAATACCTTGTTCATCTTATCACCGGTTGGATTGACTATTTTAATTGGTGAAAGCTTCAGCAAACGTCATAAAGACCCTTTAAAAAAAGCGACAATGACAGTGATTACCATGAGCGCAGTCATTCAAGCAACCTATATTTCAGGCATCATCATCCCCTTGTTTGCACTCGGAATTCCCTTATCGCCCGTCGCGATAGGTCCTGGGGCTGCGCTTTTTAACGCCCCACCTGTTTTAAGTTTAGATAATAATTTACACCACCTCTTATCGACCACTGAGTTTGTGGTTGCAACCATCATCGGGGCTTTGGTCGCCCTTTCTATCAGTTATATTTTAATTAGTCGTTACGCAAAAGTCATCACGCGTTTTATCTTAAAACACATCCCACACGAATCTGTGTTGGGGTTATTCATTGCCTTTATTTTACTACTAGCCTTTATGGATGCGGGCCTCATCAATATCTTCGGTGTTTTATTGATCGGTCTTTTCAGTGGGGCGTTAAACAAGATGGGTGTTAATTTTGGTGTCCAGTTCATGGCGCTTTATGCTGCCCCGCAACTCATGCAAATTTTGGCAGGTGGTTAAGATGTTTAAAGCGTTTGCCCACGGCAAAGTCATTTTAATCGGAGAACACAGTGTGGTCTACGATAAGCAAGCGATTGTTTTGCCGTTAATCAATCAAACCTTAAGCGTTCAATTAACACCCAGTCACACAATGAGCCTAACCAGCGACCTTTACGATGGGCCTATCCATCAAGCGCCCAAAACCTTAGCCCCTATTGTGAAGCTAATCCATGATTTACAAACCGAATTAAAAGCACCCCCTGTTCACATCATCATTGAACATACCTTGCCCATATCAGCAGGCTTTGGTTCAAGTGCCGCTTTAGCCAAAGCACTCACAGAAGCCTTCTACCACTTTAACCAACAACCCTTAACAGCAACAAAGTGGCATACGTGGATCCAACAAGGTGAAATATATGCCCACGGCAACCCAAGTGGCATCGATACCTTAGCGACACTAAACACACAAGCCTTTGTGTATCAAAAAAACCAGCCAATAAAGCGACTTGCTCATCAACCAAAGGGTTATTTAGTGGTGGTTGATACTGGGTTAAAACCACCCACTAAAACAATGGTAATGACGGTTAAAAAAGCCTTAAAACACAAAAAAGCACAAGCTGCCTTACACGATTTAAGCCGTTTCTCAAACGATGCGATTGATGCGTTTGAAAGTGGCAATATCACGGGCTTAAGTGATGCGTTGAACCAAGCACACCAGGCACTAAACACCCTTGGCGTATCATCACAAAGACTAAACTCAGCTAGAAAGGAAGCCTTAAAACATGGCGCTCTGGCTGCCAAGTTAAGCGGTGGTGGCGGTGGCGGTGCGTTGATTGCTTTATGTGATTCATTAAAAAACGCTAAAGCTGTTAAATCGGCTTTAGATGGCTTTGGACCAACCCTAGAACCCATCAAGCTAGGAGGAAACACCGCATGAAAGTAACCGCACAAGCACCAATTAACATTGCATTGATTAAGTATTGGGGCAAAAAAGATGACGTGCAAATGACACCATATAACGATTCGTTATCCGTAACATTAGACACCTTCCACACCACAACCACATTGATGCCACACCCTGATCATATATTTGAACTACGCATCAATCATCAAACAGCAACTGAGGCAGAAACATTAAAAGCGTATGCTTTTTTAACGCAGTTTGAATCCTTTTTAAAACAACCAGCCATCTTAATTGATTCACACAACACAGTTTATAAAGCCGCAGGTTTAGCCTCAAGCGCCTCTGCGTTTGCTGCTTTGGCTAAAGCAGCCGATCAATATTATCAAACCAATCATGACTTACAAACCCTCGCAGCCATCACGCGTCAAGGTTCGGGTTCTGCATGTCGTTCATTGCTTGGTGGTCTGGTTCGCTGGCAACAAGATGGTTTAATAAAAAACATTGAAGCGAACACCGATCAGTGGGTGATGGTGTTTGTATTGATTGACACAAGTGAGAAAACCATCTCAAGCCGCCAAGCGATGAAACACACCGTTGAAACCTCTTCTCTTTTTGATACATGGGTTCATTCAGCAACACATCACTTAGATGATGCCTTAAAACATCTAAAGCAAAACAACTTTTTTGCGTTTGGTCAAACCATTGAAAACAACGCGCTTTTGATGCATGAAGTGATGCGTGCAGCAAACCCACCTGTTGATTATTTTACCGATCAAACAAAGCGTGTGTTACATCTTGTTAAACAGTTAAGAACCATCGATGATGTGCCTGTTTTTGCCAGTGTTGATGCTGGACCAAATGTAAAAATACTAACCAAACAAGCCCATGTGAACACCCTCATTAAAAAATGTCGGTCTATGGGGTTAACAACCGTGGTGACAAACATCACGAAACAAGGAGCTAAAACGTTGTGAAAACAACAACCGTTCAGGTACCTGGTAAAGTTTTTTTAGCTGGAGAACACGCTGTTATGTATGGTAAAAAAGCCATTATTTTTCCGGTGAATCAAACGCTGAGTATCACCGTTAAAAACAGTGAACACTTTTACATTCAAGCCCATACATCTCATCCTTTTAACGACGATTTAAATGGCTTAAAACAAGCCCCCTTATTACATGCCATCGTTAAAACCATGCAACAACACATTCAACCATTCACCCCGGTAAATATCACCATTAAAAGCACCTTAGATGATAAAAACCAACGATCTTTAGGCTTAGGATCAAGCGGTGCTTTAACAACTGGATTGGTTGAAGCTTTGTTAAAACACTTTAATCAACCCCACAATCCATACCGTGTGTTTAAACTTGGTGTTACCATCCAACAAGGCTTAGGCATTCAATCTTCGTTTGGTGATTTGGCTTTAACAGCCTTTAAAACGCCGGTGGTGTATCAAATGTTTACAAGCGTTCATGAAATCGATCAACCTTGGCCAGATTTGATCATCCAACCGATCAACCTTGCTTTACCACCACTCACCATTGTAAACACTGGCATTAAAGCCGATTCTAAACACTATATCCAAGCGATCAATCGTGTGAAAGATGAGCCTTGTTTTAAGCACTTCTTAAATGAAAGTGATGCGTTAGTTAACACCATGATTGACACCAAAAAACTAACCTTACCAATGGTGATTAGCCTTCATAAGGCCTTGTTGTTATTAGAACGCTGTGCTAAGACAACCTTATGGACCCCTGCGATGGAAACCATCAACGCCCACTGTGATCCATACCATACAGCGCTTAAGTTCTCAGGGGCTGGTGGGGGCGATAATGTCTTGATTTTTTCTAAAAATCACGGTATAAAGAAACAAACCGATTTGAAACTAACCAAGACTAATTATAACCCAACGCATCTACAAATAAGGACGTGAGCTTATGAACCGAAAAGATGATCACATCGCCTATGCCCATGCACAAACTGTGGCAAACAATGATTTTGATTTGATTCGCTTTAAACCACATGGTTTACCTGAGACAAACAAAGCTCTAGTGAATTATGCGACTGAGTTTTTAGGCAACAAAGTAGCCACACCCATTTACATCAATGCCATGACCGGTGGTTCAAAACAAGCACAAACCATCAACGGAAAGTTGAGTGCTTTAGCCAGTCATTTTGGCTTGCCAATGGCGCTTGGTTCATATTCTAGCGCTTATCAAGATGCCTCTTTGATCAACACCTACGATGTCATCAATGCGCATGATGGCTTTTTAAAACTTGCCAACGTTGGTGCTGATAAACCATTGGTGGTGGCTAAAACAGCCGTGCAAAAGTTAAACGCTGATGGTCTGCAAATTCACATCAACAGCGTTCAAGAGTTGATTATGCCTGAGGGTGAACGCGTGTTTAAAGGTTGGTCTGACAACATCAAAGCCGTGCATGATGCTTTAAACGTGCCCGTCATGGTTAAAGAAGTGGGGTTTGGCATGAGCACACAAACGTTCAAGACACTTAAAAACCTAGGCATTGTTTATATCGATGTCTCAGGACGTGGTGGCACCAATTTTGCCTCAATCGAAAATAAACGCCGTATTTCAACCTATCAAGCATTTGAACAATGGGGGTTATCAACGGTAGAAAGCTTACTACAAGCAGAAGAGATTGAAGGCATTCATCTTTATGCAAGCGGTGGTATTCGACACGCTGGTGATGTGGTTAAAGCACTAGCTTTAGGTGCTGAAGCGGTTGGTTTATCCAAGTTTTTTTTAACACTAGCCATGGAAGACGACCTTCCAACCATGATTGAAAAAACAGCGCATCTGTTAGATGAAATTAAAACCATTATGTGTGCCCTCGGTGTAGACAATGTCAAAGCTTTAAATAAACACCATCTCATCATTCCTAAGCATTTATGGCTTTAGACATAAAAATACCCTTTATATTGGTTGTGTCAATATAAAGGGTTTTTGTATGTTTATGTAATGCCAACGCGTTTAAAAATGGTGTCGACTTCTTTTAAAAATGGTTCAATGTCAAAACAGGCTTGTAGCGATTCAAAGCTGAGTGTTTTTTTAATGGTCGCTTCTGCTTGCGTGATGGTTAAAAAGTCAGTGTTGGTGTCGTAAGCTTTAAAAGCACAAGCTTGCACGATGTTATAGGCTTCATCTCTTTGCAGCCCAGCATCAATGAGCGCATGCAATACTTTTTGCGAGAAAATGACACCGTGGGTTTTATGGATGTTTTTAAGCATATTTTCAGGGTAAACCACCAAACCATCGATCACATTGACGTAGCGGTTTAACATATAATCAAGTAAAGACACCGCATCTGGTAACACCACCCGCTCAACACTTGAATGTGATATGTCACGTTCATGCCATAAAGCAATGTTTTCAAAAAGCGTTTGAGCGTAACCTCTCATCAAACGTGCACACCCTGTCATGTTTTCACTGGCGATGGGGTTTTTTTTATGTGGCATGGCCGATGAGCCTTTTTGCCCTTTTCTAAATGGCTCTTGTACTTCCATCACTTCTGTTCTTGATAAATGTCTTATCTCAACAGCCAGTTGTTCGATGCTTGAGGCCACAAGGGCTAAAAACGACCCGTATTCTGCTAAACGGTCTCTTTGTAAGGTTTGTGTTGAAATATTGGCACTTACGAGCCCTAATTGTTCACAAATGGCATCTTGTATGGCCGGTTTAAGGTTGGCAAAATTACCCACTGCCCCACTGATTTTACCGACCTCAATCCGTGGTCTTAACGCTTCAAACCGGCTCAGATGTCGTTTAAAAATATCAGCGTATAAAGCAAATTTGAGACCAAAAGATGTGATATCAGCATGCATGCCGTGTGTGCGGCCTATGCATGGCGTGTATTGATAGGTTTTGGCTTTGTTTTCAAGCACATCGATGAACTGTTTTAATCCTGATTCTAAGACATCATTGGCTTCTTTGATGATTAAAGATAACGCCGTGTCTACCACATCGGTACTGGTTAAGTTATAATGAAACCATTTTTTTTCTTCCCCTAAGTATAGGCCGACGGCTTCGGTGAAGGCAATCACATCGTGATGCGTTTTTTGTTCAATGTCATGGATGTCACGTATGTTAAAACGGGCGTTTTTTATGATGGTTTCAGCCGCTGCTTTTGGAACATTGCCTGCCTTAGCGTGAGCTTTGATAGCCGCGTTTTCAACTTTTAAAAAGGCTGAATACCGGTTTTCTTCACTAAAGAGCTTTTGCATTAAATCGCGTTGATAGCGGGCAATCATATTTTAACCCCCTTAGCATCATCTAAAGTTCTAATCACCGTGGCTTCTCTGTCTGGTCCGACTGAGAAGATGCTGATGTTAACCCCGAGTAACTGTTCAATACGGTTCATGTATGCTTGAGCTTGTTTAGGTAGTGAAGCAAAATCACGAACCCCGGTGATATCTTCATGAAACCCTGGTAA
>PWKX01000074.1 GCA_003559585.1 Mollicutes bacterium
ATAACGATGTCCATGCCGCGGACACGGTTCACTTTATCATAATCGATTTCCGGGAAGATTAGTTGTTCCTTCACACCGAGGGTAAAGTTTCCTCTACCATCGAAAGCTTTAGGACTAACCCCTTGAAAGTCACGCACACGTGGAAGTGCTATGTTCATCAATTTGTCCAGAAAATCATACATTCTTTGACCACGAAGGGTAACTTTACAACCAATTGGCATACCTTCACGGAGTTTAAAGTTCGCAATGGATTTCTTTGCGCGGGTGATGACGGGTTTTTGACCGGTTAAAAGGGTCAATTCACTAACTGCATCATCTAAGACTTTTGTATTGTCCACTGCGTCACCGACGCCGATATTCACAACGACTTTTTCAATTTTTGGTGCTTGCATTATTGAGCTGTATTCAAACTTCTCAACAAGTGTTGGGCGAATTTCTTCTTGATATCTTTCTTGTAAACGATTCATCCACTAATGCCTCCTTTCTTTAGTCTAAAACCTCTCCGGTTTTTTTAGAAACACGGACTTTACGTGTTACCTCTTGTTTTTTAACAGTTTCAGTGACTGTTTTAAATCCTACTCTAGTTGGGCCTTTTTTATCAACGAGCATCACATTGGATGCATGGATGGGTGCCTCGAATTCTAAAATGCCGCCATCTGGATTTGCTTGAGTAGGTTTTTCGTGTTTTTTGATGATGTTGATGCCTTCTACAAGGACGCGGTCAGACTTAGGGAATGTTCTCAAAACATTGCCTTCTTTACCACGATTCTCACCTGAGATGACACGGACTTTATCACCTTTTTTAATTTTCATAAGATTTCCTCCTACTCTTTATAGTACTTCGGGTGCGAGCGATAAAATTTTCATGAAACCTTCTTCACGAAGCTCGCGTGCTACTGGACCAAAAATACGGGTTCCACGTGGTGATTTGTCATCACGCACGATTACAGCAGCGTTGTCGTCAAATTTTATGTATGTGCCGTCTTTACGACGAACTTTTTTAGCGGTGCGCACGATTACAGCTTTTACGATTTCACCTTTTTTAACCTGTCCACCAGGTGTGGCAATTTTCACTGTCGCTGTAATAACATCGCCAATCGAAGCATACTTTCTTCCGGTGCCGCCAAGAATTTTAACAGCTAAAATTTCTCTTGCGCCGGAATTATCAGCAACTTTTAATCTTGATTCTTGTTGAATCATGCTAAAGAACCTCCTCTTTTAAAGCTCTGCTATACGAGAACCTTACTCTCTACGATTTCAAGCAAGCGGAACCTTTTCGTTTTTGAAAGGGGGCGGGTCTCCATAATGCGGACCACATCTCCGACTTTGGCTTGATTGCTTTCATCATGTGTTGCAAACTTTTTGCTATGCTTAACACGTTTGCCATACTTTGGATGCTTAATATAATGTTCTACCATAACCGAAATGGTTTTGTCATTGTTTTGTGCAACAACGGTTCCGGTTAAGATTCTACGATCGTTTCGTTCCATATAATTCTCCTCTCGCCTTATTTAGCGCTACGCTCATTGAGGACTGTTTTCATGCGCGCAATCGCTTTCTTGACATTACTAATACGAGCTGTGTTTTCCAGTTGACCTGTCGCTTGTTGAAAGCGAAGATCAAATAGTTCCTTTTTAAGGGTTACAATTTCATCGTTGATTTTAGCAGTGTCCATTTCTCTAATATCATTAGTTTTCACTAAAATCACCACTTTCTTTCTTAATCACTTTCGTTTTAACGGGCAACTTATGCGCTGCTAAACGAAGTGCTTCATTCGCTATTTCTTCGCTGACCCCTGCGACTTCAAACATCACAGTACCCTCTTTGACAACCGCAACGAAGCTTTCTGGTGCCCCTTTACCGGAACCCATACGTACTTCTAACGGTTTGGCGGTCTTTGCGATATGTGGGAAAATGCGGATCCATACTTTACCTTGTCTTTTCATGAAACGGTTAACCGCAACACGAGCAGACTCGATTTGGCGTGAGGTAATCCAAGCACCTTCAAGTGATTGTAAACCATAATCGCCGAAACTTACGGTTGTTCCGCCTTTTGCTTTTCCTTCATATGAAACACGATGAGGGCGTCTGTATTTCGTTCTTTTGGGAATTAACATATTAATTTGCCCCCCTTTTCTTTTTTGGTAGGATTTCACCTTTATAAATCCATACTTTTACACCAAGTTTTCCGTAAGTAGTGCGGGCTTCTTCTGTTGCAAAATCAATGTCTGCACGTAGTGTATGAAGTGGTACATTTCCTTCACTGTACCCCTCGCTACGAGCCATTTCAGCGCCGCCTAAACGACCGGAAATAAGTGTTTTACATCCTTTGGCGCCACTGCGCATTGCGCGTTGGATCGCCATTTTTTGAACACGTCTGAATGATGCACGGTTTTCTAATTGATTCGCGATACTTTGTGCAACTAATACAGCGTCTAATTCAGGTTTCTTGATTTCAACCACATTTAAAATGATGGTTTTGTCTGTGAGATCTTTTAATTTAGCGACGACTTGGTTTTTGACAGAACCTTCACGGCCAATAACCATACCTGGTTTGGCTGTGTGAACGGTAATGACAATACGTTTTTTAAGTCGTTCAATTTCTATTCTACTGACTGCCGCATTTTCGTAAAGCTCTTCGAGCATTTCACGAATTTTAATATCTTCATGCAGTAGATCGGCAACGTCATTTTTATCTGCATACCAACGAGAATCCCAATCTCTGATAATTCCAATTCGTAATCCGACTGGACTTACTTTCTGACCCATTAGATTCCCTCCTTTACGCTTTCTCAGCCACGACGATGGTCGTGTGGCTGGTTCTTTTTAAGATTTGTGTTGCGCTTCCTTGTGCTCTTGGTCTAATGCGTTTAAGCGTTGGACCTTCGTTCACGAAAACGTCTTTGATGTATAGGTTTTCGGTATCCATATTATAGTTGTGTTCCGCATTTGCAACGGCTGATTTTAAAACTTTTTCAACCATTGGCGATGCAGCTTTAGGCGTGTGTTTTAAAATAGAAAACGCTTCGCCGACATCTTTGCCTCTAATAAGATCAATGACGAGCTTAACTTTGCGAGAAGAAATGCGAACGGTTTTCGCTTGTGCTTTAGCTTCCATGATATCCTCCTCTACTTTCTTGTAGCTTTCTTATCTTTTTCGTG
>PWKX01000094.1 GCA_003559585.1 Mollicutes bacterium
TTCATGAAGATAAGCTTTACGGTAAATGACGGTTTCATCTGTTTTTACAAGTTTATCAATGGTTTGTGCTTTTGACTTTTTAAGTTGTTCTAAGGTTATATAACCTTTGAAATAACGTTTGCTATCTACAACGTACACAAACTCCATCTCTTTAGCTTTTAATCGCTCAAGCACATCTTTACGCTCATCACCTAATTTTGCGGTGAATGGCGCTTTATTCATGACGCTTCTCACTTTTAAAATTCTTGATTTATCAACATCTGCGATAAAATCTTGAACGTATTGGTTGGCAGGTTTTTCAAAGAACTCTGTCGGTGTGCCAATTTGAACCACTTCCGCGTCTTTCATTAAAGCGATGCGATCGCCTAGTCTAAACGCTTCATTCATATCATGGGTAATGAAGAGAATGGTACGGTCCATTTCATCTTCTAAACTCATCAGTTCATTTTGCATTTCACGTCTAATAAGTGGGTCAAGTGCACTGTAGGGTTCATCCATTAACAGAAGTTCTGGGTCGGTGGTTAACGCACGGGCTAAGCCGACACGTTGACGCATCCCACCGGATAGTTGTGATGGTAAATGTGCACCCCAACCACCAAGACCAACCATGTCAAGTGCAGCGTTGGCTTTTTCTAACCGTTTCTTTTCATTAAACCCTTGGATTTCTAATGGATAGATCACATTCCCTAAAACAGAGCGGTGTGACATCAATCCAAAGTGTTGAAACACCATAGACACATCATTGCGTCGATACTCGCGCAAGCGTTGTTTGGACATTTCTGTGAGGCTTTCATCGCCAACCGTGATGGTCCCTGTGGCTGGTTTATTGAGTAGATTTAATGTTCTAATAAAGGAACTTTTACCACTACCTGATAAGCCCACAATCACGAACATTTCGCCTTCTTCAATGTCAAAGTTCACATTTCTAACCGCGACTGTTGCGCCGGTTTTTTCACGAATATCATCAGGTGATAACTCTTTATTATCAAGCATGCTGATGGCGGCTTCACGGGCTTTTTTGTTACCGAAAACCACACTTAAATTATCAATTTTTACAGCTTTAGCCATCTAAATCACCTTCTGCGTGTTCTAATTTTTGTGCCAATGCTTGCATCAATCGATCAAGAATAATGGCAATAAATACAATGGAGAAACCGCCGGCAAATCCAGCGCCAATCCTAATTTGGTTGGTGGCTGTCATAACGACTTGTCCTAGTCCCCCAGCACCGACCATTGCCGCAATAACAACCATCGCAACTGCCATCATGGTCGTTTGGTTAAGACCAGTGGCAATGGTAGATAGTGATTGCGGGATCTCGACTTTAAAAAGCATTTGCATTGGGGTTGAACCAAAGGATTTTCCCGCCTCAATAACTTCTTCATCAATGTTGGTGATACCTAAATATGTCAACCGAATAAGTGGAGGGATGGCATAGATCAAGGTTGCAAATGTTGCAGCGACCCGACCAGTCCCAAACACCATAACCGCTGGAATCAAATACACAAACGACGGAATCGTCTGCATCGTATCAAGGACAGGTTTTAAAATTTGTTCAACTAAGTTAAACTTAGCCATTAAGATACCCATCGGTAGGCCTATGAAGAAACTGAGCACAACACCAATCATAATGATTGACAGTGTTCTGGTCATTTCATCCCACATGCCAAAACTTCCAATTAACATCATCATAACACCAAGGCCAAGGCCTAGTTTCCAGCCGTCTAAATGGAAGGCAGCTAAGAAAACAAGTAAGACATAAATCCACCATGGTGTCACTGTGTTATCACGGGTTAATATGGATTTTAAGAAATCCAAAAAAGCAATATCAAAGCCTGGGTTATTTAACACGCGGTTAAAATACGATGTCCATAGTAACACCACGACAATGGCACCTAACCATCCCCAGCCTTTTCTTTCGACCACACCTCTTTTCTTTAAATATGCAAAACCATATAAAAATGCTAAGGCAATGATCCAAATCCACCAAGGGGTTTGGGTTAAAATCGTATTCATGATGTCAAACATCCAGAGCAACACAAACCTAAATGCAGTAAAGAGCCAAGAAAACACTCTTTCAAACCAAGTCCATGCGCTGTCAAACATCCCAGCTGCGTCAAACTGCAGCCATTCTGGAAATATAAACATAGTAAGCTCCTTTCTAAAAAAACGTCTAGTTAAGACAAATGCAGCGCAGACTCTGCGCTGCATCATCTTAGTTACTTTAATCATACACGATGATGATTATAAATGATAATACTAATTCATTAATTTACTCTAAAGCATCCATCACACGGTCAAAGACATCAGATGGTACCCAGTCTTGCCATACATCAGTGTTGTTTTCTAACCACCATTGAGCTGTTTCTTCAGCTGTTAACTCATTTTCCATCATATATTCTTCTGCTTGTGAGGTAATGAGTGATGATGTAGAATAATTAGAAACAAACGCATAAATTTCAGGATGATCGGCTTCTAAACCAGCTCTAGCACCAACGGTAACAGGTTGTGCAGGTGGGTTACCAGCACCAGTTTCAGTGTCATAATCTAACTCGTCATCTAATAAAACAAGGTCAAGTAAACCAAATACTGAAGATGGTTCCCAGTTATAACCAACCCAACCTTTGCCGTCATCATAATCACTCATCAACTGTGCGTTTAACATCGCTGTTGATTCAAGTGGACGGAATTCAAAGTGCTCAATTAATTCACTGTATTCATCTGTGTTATCCCATTTTCTCATGAGGAACTCAGTGATTTCCCAATCAGATGGTCCGCCCCATACAATGGCTTTGTCATAGTCAGGATCCCAGCTTGATGTATCTGGATCTGGGAATAAATGCTTGTAATCAGGTAAGTCTTGAATCGACTGTAACCCAGGATTATCTTCTTGAATATAAGCAGGAATGTAGATACCTTGCGCATTATCGGAAAAGTTAATCGATACTTCTTCATAAAGACCATCAGCAAGATCATCTTGATAACTTGCCATGTTTTCTGTCCATAGTTCTAAATGGAAGTCAACATCACCGCTGCGTAATGAAACAAGCATTGGTGCTGTGGCTAAGGTTTGAACTTCTACGTCATAACCTTCATACCCATTTTCTATGATAAACTTAGCCACTTGTGAATGGAA
>PWKX01000062.1 GCA_003559585.1 Mollicutes bacterium
TCTGTAAACACATAGTCTTCCACCATTGGTGCTAAAATCGATGATTCAAGACCATAACCCATCGTCCCAATGATGCCAATTTGATAGCCTGATTTTTCAATCGTCATCGTTGGTGTTAAACCACTAGGTATCTCATCGGTGCCTTTATAAAAAACATTGGCCCCAAGCATGAGATGCTCAGCTTGATAAACACCATCGGTCCCATCGTAATAACGCGTGACCTTTTCTAAACCCCAATCAAACTCATGATTCCCAATTACCGTCGCATCAAAGCCCACTTCATCCATGATGCGTGTGGTGTTTTCACCATAAAAATAATTAGAAATCAAGGTTCCTTGAACCATATCTCCGCCCCCTAAAACAAGCATTGAATCAGGATTATTGGCTCTTTCAGAAAGTAAAAAGTTTCCAATACGAGCCATCCCCATTTGACTATCTTGTTCTAAAAGTGCCCCATGTAAATCATTGATATAATATAAATCAAGTGTGACATCACCTGGTTCAGTCTCATCATCATTGCCACAAGCTTGTAGAATAAATGATGCTGTTAATAATAACCATAAAGCCATAAGTTTTTTCATGGTATTGCCTCCATTCTAAATCACTATAGTTTAACATAAAAAAGAAAAAAACGATGGAAAACCACCGTTTTTATAAAGCTTTTTGACCTTTATCAACTTTCGCTGATTGAGATTTTATATCAACCGGGTTCATCACCACATCTAAAACAGCCATCACAGCATCAAGCATATGGTTCAATGGCATGGATGCCACACCGGGTTTTAAAGCCGCATCTTCACTTAACATCGGCACATGCATAAACAGTGCTTTGGTGGATGCATTAAAGGTCTTTAGATGATGAAGCACATGATAATAAAGATTGTTACAAACATAAGCCCCAGCCGTATTCGACACATGCAGTGGTAGGGTTTGTTCTTGCGCACGCTTTAAGATTGCTTTTAGATCAACATTAGTGAAATACCCATCCGCCCCACCTTTTACAACTGGCACTTCGTGAAGCACCGTTCCTAAATTATCAGGCATGGATGAATCATTCACATTAATCGCAATTCTTTCTAAATTCACATGGGTACGCCCTTTTGCTAAACCAAGCATGATGATCAGTTGTGGTTCATGGGTTTCAATTAATGGCAATAATTTATCAAAAGCATGATTGTACACCACTGGCAACGTTGATTTAATCACCCGTGCGTCATACAAGGTTTCAGGGATGTGTTCTAATAACCGCATGGTTGGATTGGTGGTTTCATCTCCAAACGGTTCAAAGGCTGTGACAAGGATTTTATCCATCGTGGTGCCTCCTATGATTAATCATGTTGATAAGGATTATCTTCATAATCCCACGTTTTTAAAAATTCATGTATTTCAAATAAGCCAATGGCCATAAAGCGATCACGTTCATTCACAGAACTCCAGGTATTGATGCCAATCACATTGCCGTGTAAGTTGAGTAGCGGTCCCCCGCTATTACCAGGATATATCAACGCTGAGTGCGTGATGACATCAAAATCAACTTTATCAGTTCGACCTAGGCCTAAATATTCACCATACGTAACCACAGCATTCAACTCAGAAGGAAAGCCAACTGAAATCAACATCTCATCGCGCGTTAACACCGTTTCCTCAACGGTCCCAAATGGTAAAACTTGCACACCATCTAGGCTCCTTGTAAATGAAATAATGGCTAAATCTTTACTCGCATCAAAATACTCTAACTCAGCAGGAACATCATCATGTTCAAGGGTAAACACCGTGTATTCATAATACGCATAATCACTAAAATCAACCACATGAAAATTCGTAATCGCATAGTAATGACTATCGGATTCAAAAAAGACCACGCCACTGCCAAACGCCGTCGCATCCGGCGCTCTGGTGATCACACGGTTACTGAAAACCGATTGAATACCCACCGTCCCTGAACGACCTACGGTTCTTGTTTCCATCATTTTTGATTGAACCGTTTCAGGCCTTCTAGTATCGTCTAAAAATTGACAACCGCTGACGATCATCATGATAAAAAACACTAACATAAGCACGGTCATTCGTTTCATGACATCACGTCCTTTTATTTAACTCACCCTTATTATACATCATGTGTAACATAACACAAACTAAGATGATTTAAGGTACGCTTATCATTGGTTTCATGCTATAATATACACGAAAAAACAAGGAGGCATTCCATGAAAAAAACATTGATGATACCCTTAATAGTTACATTTTTATTTCTTTTAACTGCTTGTTCATCTGATATCGAAGTCACCTTTATCTTAAACGATGAACAATTAGAAACCAGATCATTAGATGAACCCAGTATGATTTATGGTTTACCAAACCCTAGTGAAGATAACTTATTTTTTACCGGTTGGTATGTCGATCCAACCTTTGAAGAACGCTATGACATGATGAGTGTGGTTGAACATGACATTACCTTATATGGTCAAACCATTGCCGTCACACAAGGCGAAGACAACTTCTTTTTCACAGAACAACTCACCGTTCCTACTTATGAAAACAAGTCTTTTTTAGAAGACGGCATTGGTGAGGTTGACTTATTTGCATGCCGTGATGGGGATACCGCAGATTTTATCGAAGGCGACACCATTTTTCGTGTTCGTTTTTTAGCGCTTGATACCCCTGAATCGGGGCACATTTATGAACCGTGGGGCCTCAGTGCTTCTAACCATGCATGTGAACGAATGCAAAACGCCGAATCAATCGTCTTAGAATTTGATGAAGCCGCAGGCAATCGACGTGGTAATTTCGGTCGATATTTAGCGTTTGTTTGGGTTGATGGGACATTGTTAAACCTTGAACTCATCGAAATGGGTTATGGTCCAGCACAAGGTGCTGCACTCTATAAATATGGTCCAGAACTTACCTTAGCCAGTGAAAAAGCTCAGTTTACAAATTTGCGTGTCCATGACCAACAAAGCGATCCAGATTATCCATACGATGCTACCGCTGAAGATGTTGATATTCAAACATTAATTGAACAACCTGATTCATACAAACTTAAACCGGTTAACATTGAAGGCATTGTGACAGCTAGAATCGCCCAACATGTTTTCATCCAAGATCCTGTTAC
Organism: Mollicutes bacterium; assembly: GCA_003559585.1. Taxonomy (GTDB): domain Bacteria; phylum Bacillota_I; class Bacilli_A; order Izemoplasmatales; family Izemoplasmataceae; genus B1SED10-225. The sequence goes on from PWKX01000062.1 coordinate 3,113, forward strand.
CAA
>PWKX01000146.1 GCA_003559585.1 Mollicutes bacterium
AAATCGTGAACGACAATCAACATCGCAGTTAAGTCCTCACAGATATCAGCGTCGGAACCTTCCAAAGCCCTCAAGACCGAACCAGCCGTACTCTTTACTATGTCCTCGTCCATCAAGTGAATACTTGAATCGATGATGAGACGGCAAGAGTTCCGAAGCCTCTTCAGACCTTCTTCCATTTCCATTCCATGCTCAATCTCCGTTTCCAAGGTTTCACCGATCACATCGACCTCATCGTCGACGACCCTCCACTCCGCATAACGGACTGGCTCGACCTCTCTCCAGTCGGCAATAGAACCGCCCGTTTGTGCCACCTCCTGCGGTGATTTAAAGGGGCAGTCCTTAGGGTCTATCACACAGTCTATCTCGCCAACGTCGTCTTCGACAGCCGTAATACAACGACCCTCTCCACACTCATCACATAGCCACATTCTCTGTTTCAACATTTTTTAGTCCTCCGTGTTTTTTACTAATCCTTACAACTCGCTCATACTATATAAACCCCTCAGTTTAATCATTCGTCACCATACGATACATCGTCTTGTTGCGAATCATTTTTCGATGGAAACATTTCCATCTTAAAATAATAATGCCCATCGGTATCTTTCAAGACAACATAGCAACCATATTTACACCAAGTGTATAAGTCCGAACTGCGTTCCATAAATTCCAAAAAGGCAGAAAGGAAATCTCCCGAACGATGATATATCGTTTCAGATCCTATACAATCCCTACACCACTCTTCGACGACATATTCCATATTTAGACCTCCATTTTTAACGGGGTCGTGTGAATGTACACCATCAATGTACATATGAAACGACTTATGAGTTCGTTCATATTGGTAAACAATTCTTCACCGCAGAGACCACACATGATATCATATTTTGCGTTCAGAAAAGCCATCGAATCTATATCTTCGAAAAGGATATCCTCATCAATCCACTTCCATTGTTCGGTGAGGTAGGCAGGATAAATACGTTCGGGGTTCGCTATGAGCACACCACACTCCTTACAGAGGAAACACCCCTCAATGTATTCAATGATACACTCAGATAAACCCTCTCCCACCCGACTGATTATTTCATCTTGCACGTCTCTATCCGTGGGTAGTCTATCATCTAATTCCTCCATTGCCTGTTTCAGCACAGCTTCAAATTCCTTATCAACATTCATCATTCATCACTCCCATCTATCAGTTCCTCTATCGCCTTATCCCAGTCAACGGTCGGTGGGAGTTTCAGCAACGCCCTCCCACAGTGATAACACATCACAAGTCCCTCAGCACTCGTTCCCTCATCGAAATACAACGTATTCATGTATCCTTCGGAACTCCACGCCTGATAATGAGTAACCTGTTCGGCTACCATAACCTGTTCTTCTTCCACACCGCAGAACGGACATTTAAATACCATCTACAGCCCTCCGTGTTATAGTCTGGTAGTTTTCCTCTATCCGCTCATTCATTTCAAGAGGGGTCTGGCAATTGCGATAGATATTGTTACCACAATTATCACAGACCCAACACCCGTCTAACATAGCGTTCACGTCGATTTCAGACTGCTGGTATTGTTCCAGATCCTCTTCCAGTTTCCCTGTTTCGTAATTAATCTCGAACGCCCGATATTGCATTACAATTGTCTCCACCTCTTCCGTTATGGAAGTTAGGGAATCCAAACAATACGGACATACCCACAGCCCCTCATCATCTTTTCGTATATCGCACTCATCAAAACTTACCATATTTATCACTCCAAACAATCAGCGGTACATATGCCATTTTCATATTTAATCCTTTCGACGAACCCCATTGACGGCTCGATGGTCAAAACCGTTACACTATCCACCCCGTCCTCTTCCACAGCTTCCGCCAAGGTTATAAGCTTCTTGGGGTCGTGTTGGGGATATCCTTCTATCATGCAGGAATAAGCCGACCATGCAAAGTCGACATCAATCTGGATAGACCATTCTTCGTCATCTGTCAACCCCTCTAAGTCGTCAAGATTATCACTCTGGACAAAGGAACGGGCAAAGAACCGTTTTTTCTTTTCGTTGTACATTTCATCAGAGTATAAAAACCGCTCAAGGAAACGTTTTATACTCCCAACCGTTCCGTGGATATTAACTACACCCGAACACCAATTTGGCATTTTAATCACTCTCCTCAACCGTAAGTTCGTTTCCAGATAAGTTGTGTTCTATCATTTTCGTCAGATATCTCAGTTCGTAAGCGAATGTTCCGTCTCCAGTCAACCACTTATCATCACAGCGTCTACAGCGGTATTCGATGAAAACCCGTCGCCCATCTTGTACCTTCGTGAGAACCCCGTCCTCCATTTCATAATGGCAGTCCACTCTGGTGGTTTCTCTCACTATCATATCCGCTATTATGTTTTCACATTCGGTACAGACGAACTTGCCACCCTCTAAAGACACGCCAGATCCCCGTTCGCATAAATCATATGCTTCGTATATACTGATGGGCTTCATAATTGTTTCACCACCATATCATATATTTCGTCGTCGTAACCCTCAGGAACATACCCACGGGATACACATAGTTTGTACATGCGTCGGTTATAGGAAGAAACAAAGCCTATCTCCATCACCTGAAAATGTTCTGCTACAGTGTCTCCACAGAACGGACACACCACGGATTCGCCCTTCCTCACATCAAAGAAGTCGTATCCCCACGCATACATATCCACTATTGTGTATTTGTCATAAGACATACACTCAGAACAATAGAAAAACCCATCTTCCACTACCATCGTTTCGCTGAAATAGCCCTCATGCCACCCTGCGTTCCACAGGTCATCTACATCTATTAGTGGTTTTTCGCCCGACCTCGGTCTGGCTATTTCCTCTGCAATTATTTCCCATGTAGTCATCATAACTATCACCAAACCAACAAACACCGTTCTAATATATAAAGACCACCCCCCACTCGTTCGTAAGGTTACGAATAAACAGCGTTAAATAGTAGAACGTCTTAACACCCCTTAAGGTTAACAGTTGTTAAGACCGCCACCGAAATTTGGTCGGAAGTAAATGTCGGAGTTAGTATAAAAAGACTCCCCTGCTACCACGATCTTGGTAGGTGGGGTCGCC